>CAZXWM010000316.1:3670-4853 GCA_964644215.1 uncultured Phormidium sp. | reverse complement strand
GCGATCGCGATCGCCCCCACAGCCAAACACACATAACATCCGCCCTGGAATAAACGGCCGGGCCGCCTCCAACAAATTCTCCAAACTATCCGGCGTATGGGCGTAATCCACAATCACACTCACATCTTGTTGCGGCGACACTTGTACCCGTTCCATTCGCCCCGGAACCCCCGTAAAGCGAGGTAACGCCGCCACCACATCCTCTAACGTCACACCCAGATGCAAAACAACACCCACCGCCGCCAACATATTCTCTAAATTATACTGGCCCACCAACGGTAGAGAAAACGCCGCCGATCCTTGAGGTGACTGAATAGTCCCCGATACTCCCGTGGGCGTATAGGTGAGATTTTCCGTATACAAATCTGCCGCAGTCTCCTCACAAGCATAAGTCCAAAGGCGATCGCCCGGAATCTGATCGGCCAACAATTGCCCATAAGCATCCCCCACATTCACCACCGCCCGTCCTTTCAAATACTGGGGTGAAAACAACAACGCCTTAGCCGCAAAATACTCATCCATATTCTCGTGATAATCGAGATGGTCTTGCGTCAAATTCGTAAACGCCGCCGCCTGAAACTCACAGCCCAACACCCGCGACTGGGCCAAGGCATGAGAACTGACTTCCATCACCCCCACCTCAGCCCCAGCATTTCGGGCTTGAGCGAGTTTGTCCTGTAAATGGACGGAAAACGGAGTTGTATGAGTTGCAACCTGTTCAAAGCCCTGCCAGCGGGCGTAAAGCGTACCAAATAAGGCTGGGGATTTGCCCGCTTCTTGCAGTAGAAACTCAATTAAATGGGTGGTGGTGGTTTTACCATTGGTTCCCGTCACCCCCACCAGGGGCAAGGTTTGTCCCGGATAGCCGTAAAAGCAACTGGAGAGATAGCCGCAAGCCGTCGTGACATCAGCAACCGCAATCACACATTCTCCCGACTGGGCCGGATATTTCTGCAACGCCGCTTCCGAGACAATGGCCGCTACAGCCCCCGCTGCCATGGCCCCAGGCCAAAATTCACCGCCATCGACTCGCGTTCCCGGCATTCCAATAAACAATTCTCCCTCCTGACAGGCGTGGGAGTTGGTATTGAGTCCCTTAATTTCTTGGTCTAAGGAGGGATGTTCGGGAAGGCGGTTTAGATTGGGAATTGCAGCGAGAAGTTCACGGAGTTTCATGATTTAG
>CAZXWM010000316.1:0-3660 GCA_964644215.1 uncultured Phormidium sp. | reverse complement strand
AGGCAACAGGGAACAGGGAACGGGGAACAGGGAACGGGGAACAGGGAACAGGTAGGGTGCGTCCCGGCATCGTCTCATGTTGGGCCTGAACCGACAATCTAGAACTTGCCGGAACGCACCACTTCGAGGCGAAAAACAACCCATCGCTTGGCGATTGTTTTAGCTGGAGGCAGAAGCATATTTCTGTAACATCTGCTGCAATTGTGCCACATTCGATCGCGGCGAGGGACGGGGGATGGGCTGTTCTCCCCCAGACGCATCTACCGCGAACAAGACGGGAACCTCGTATTGATAGCGTTGGAACAACTCCTCATCGTCGGTGATATCCCGGATTTCCAAGGAGACGAACTCAATTTGTTCGAGTTTTTCCTGTAAGCCTTCGCAGAGATGACAGTCGGGTTTGCTGAAGAGAATCAGTTGCATAGTCGGTGGCGGCTGGGTGGGCTGGAGTTTACGATAGAGGCTAGATGGTTTCGAGGAGGGCGATTGGCCCCGCGATGAATAGCTTAACTCTAAATACGGACGCACTCCATCTTGACGATGAGCGGTTTTTCCAACTCTGTCAGGATAACCGTGACGTACAGTTTGAACGCAACGCCAACGGAACTTTGATTATTATGCCTCCGACGGGTGGGGAAACGGGACGTCGTAATGCCCGAATTGTTCAACAACTGCTTAATTGGAGTGATTTGAGGGATTCGGGATTGGTGTTTGATTCCTCGACAGGGTTCAAACTTGCCAATGGGGCCAACCGTTCGCCGGATGCGGCGTGGATTCCTCGGCAACGTTGGCAGGGGTTGACGGCTGAGGAGAAACAGGGATTTTTGCCCCTTTGTCCTGATTTTGTGGTGGAATTGCGATCGCGGACTGATTCGTTGCCAAAATTAGAGGAGAAAATGCAAGAATATATCGAGAATGGGACGCGGTTAGCCTGGTTGATTGACCCAAGTTCTCAAACCGTTCGCATTTATCGCCCTCAGTTACCGGTGGAAGTGGTCAATTCTCCCTCAAAACTGTCTGGGGAGGATGTTTTGCCGGGGTTTGTCTTGGACTGCGATCGCCTTTGGATATGATGAACAGCTTAACTCTAAACACGGACGCACTTCATCTTGACGACGAGCAGTTTTTCCAACTCTGTCAGGATAACCGCGATTTACAATTTGAACGCAACGCCAACGGAACTTTGATTATTATGCCCCCCACTGGCGGTGACACGGGACGTCGTAATTTTGAACTCTGTTTAGAATTGGGATTGTGGAACCGTCAGAGGCAATTGGGAATCGCCTTTGATTCCTCGACAGGGTTCAAACTCCCCAATGGGGCCAACCGTTCGCCGGATGCGGCTTGGATTCCTCAGCAACGCTGGCAGGGGTTGACGGCGGCGGAAAAACAGGGATTTTTGCCCCTTTGTCCCGATTTTGTGGTGGAATTACGGTCTCAGACTGATTCGTTGCCAAAATTAGAGGAAAAAATGCAAGAATATGTGGAGAATGGCACTCGTTTGGGATGGTTGATTGACCCAAGTTCTCAAACCGTTCGCATTTATCGCCCTCAGTTACCGGTGGAGGTGGTGAACTCTCCCTCACAACTATCTGGGGAGGGGGTTTTGCTGGGGTTTGTCTTGGACTGCGATCGCCTGTGGTAAGCTTTAGTTGCGATTTGGGATAGAATCGGGTTCAACCCGAGAGTCTGACTCTGGCAACGGATGAGACTGGTTCACAAATCGTTGCCAACGGGACTGACGGCCTTCAGGGACAATAAAATCGAGGTCTGAGTCTAAGCGATAGCGGCGTGAGACGCGTCGGGCATCGCGACAGGAAATCGCAAACTCTCCCAAGTCCAGGTTTCCACCATCGGCGGCGTACGTCCAGGTTAGCTGTTCGCGAAACTCCTCTTGCTCACACCAACGCTGGGTGCGATCGTACATAATGGCAACATGGACATCGTACAATCGTAGGGTTTCCCCCTCAGCGACAGGTTCCATCACGTCCGTCTCGAACACCACAAAGTCCGCCACATTGGTAGGTTGCAAGGCATCAGGGGCGGCTTGCAAACTCAGCAGCAACAGTCCTAGGACGCTGAATCCCATCACAATCTCCTCAATATGGCAAAATTAGGCACAAAACGGCCAACCCTAGCCTATGTGATACTACTCTAAACTTTTCCTACTTTTTTGTCAAGCTAATTCTGGGATTTCTTCTAATAAATTCTACCATGACATCTTTTGGGTTTACTTCTCCCTTTCAAGCCACCGGCGACCAACCTCAAGCCATCACTCAACTCAGCCAGGGGTTACAACAAAATCGCCGTTTCCAAACCTTACTCGGTGCAACGGGAACGGGAAAAACCTACACCATGGCGAGAGTGATTGAAAATATCGGCAAACCGACCCTGGTTCTGGCCCATAATAAAACCCTGGCGGCGCAACTTTGTAATGAGTTGCGGGGATTTTTCCCCAACAATGCCGTTGAGTATTTTGTCAGTTATTACGATTACTATCAGCCAGAAGCCTATCTCCCCGTCACCGACACCTATATTGAGAAAACCGCCTCAATTAACGATGAAATTGATATGTTGCGCCATTCGGCGACGCGATCTTTATTTGAACAGCGGGATGTGATTGTGGTGGCCTCCATTAGTTGTATCTATGGACTGGGGATTCCCAGTGAATATCTCAAAGCTTCGATTCTTTTTCAAGTTGGGCAAGAGATTGACCAGCGGCAACTGTTGCGAGATTTAGTCACCATTCAATATCAACGCAATGATTTAGAAATGGGACGAGGAAAGTTTCGCGTAAAAGGGGATGTCGTCGAAATTGGACCCGCTTATGAAGATCGGATTATTCGCATTGAGTTTTTTGGTGATGAAATTGATGCCATTCGCTATGTTGACCCGGTGACAGGAGAAGTTATCTATAGTGTGAATAGCTTGCGAATTTACCCAGCGCGACACTTCGTTACGCCGGGCGATCGCCTCGATATCGCCTGTGAGGACATTCAAGCGGAACTTGAGCATCAATTGAGTCAATTAGAGAAAGCCGGAAAACTCCTCGAAGCGCAACGATTAGAACAACGCACACGCTATGACTTAGAGATGTTGCGGGAAGTGGGATATACCAATGGCGTGGAAAATTACTCGCGACATTTAGCGGGACGACAAGCGGGGGAACCGCCGGAATGTTTGGTGGATTATTTCCCTGAAGATTGGTTGTTAGTCGTTGATGAATCTCACGTCACGGTTCCGCAAATTCGGGGAATGTACAACGGCGACCAAGCCCGAAAACGGATTTTGATTGACCACGGCTTTCGTCTTCCGAGTGCGGCGGATAATCGTCCCTTGAAGGCCGATGAGTTTTGGCAAAAAGTCCGCCAATGTGTCTTTGTTTCAGCAACTCCCGGAGATTGGGAAATTGGACAGTCGGACGGACAAGTGGTTGAGCAAATTATCCGCCCCACGGGAGTTGTTGACCCGGAAATTTTTGTCCGACCTACGGAGGGACAGGTAGATGATTTGTTGGGAGAAATCCGCGATCGCATCTCCCGCAAGGAACGCACTCTGGTGACAACGCTCACCAAACGCATGGCAGAAGATTTAACGGAATATTTCCAAGATCGGGGGGTTTTAGTCCGCTATCTCCATTCAGATATTAACTCTATTGAA
>CAZXWM010000315.1:0-4913 GCA_964644215.1 uncultured Phormidium sp. | reverse complement strand
CCCGTTAAGCTCCTCTCGTCGCTATAACGGGAGTCCTCTCGTGACATAAAGATAGGACTTGGTGAGGTGGCTTTTGGAGGGGTGCGATCGCCCACTTTTTGACCCCGAGAGTTCTTTGACGTAGCGGCCAATCCAGCTGTTGACGGTGGCCTGAGATCCCAACTCTTCGGTCAGGCGATGATATTGGGCAGACCATTGGGGATTGGCTTCAATGGCCATACAGACGTTATCGATTAAGTCTTCATCGGGGGGAGAGGTGAAACAATCAAGGACCTGTTGGACTAACTGGCGCACGCCTTCAGTTTTGCTCATCGTCTTGGCTTTCTCGCAAGTGAGACAATCTCTAAGTCTCGTTAGAATAGCCTTTTCTATGACGCTGGGCCAATTGCCAACAGTCGCGGGCGATCGCCCAATCCTCCTGAGCGTGAATCACCACCACCTTAACCCGAGATTCCGGGGTAGAAATGAGGCTATTTTTAGCCGAACCCCTGTTTTTGCCCTCATCCAACTGCAAACCCAAAAACTCCAACCCGGCACAAGTGGCCGATCGCACCGCTGAGGAGTTTTCCCCCACCCCAGCCGTAAACGCCAACAGATCCAAGCCGCCTAACTGGGGAATCATCGAGGCGATCGCCCCCTGAAGTCGTCCCACATACATCTCAAAGGCCAACGCCGCGCGAGGGTTTCCCGCCTCTCGGGCCTGTAAAATCTCCCGTAAATCCCCCGAGGGGCCAAAAATCCCCTTCAATCCCGACTCTTTGTTCAACAGTCGATCCACCCCCTGAGCATCCAACCCCGTTTCCTTGATCAAATATAGAGGAATCGCCGGATCAATCGAACCACTGCGGGTTCCCATCATCAACCCCTCCAAAGGTGTAAACCCCATGCTGGTATTGATACTCTTGCCCTCCCGAATCGCCGCCAGAGACGCACCATTGCCCAAATGAGCCGTAATCATCCGTAACGACTCCAGAGGTTTCCCCGACAGCGTCGCCGCCTGTTCGGCACAATAGCGATGACTAATACCATGAAATCCATAGCGGCGAATCCCCTTGTCGAACCAGTCATAGGGAATGGGATAGGTCGCCGCCGCCGGGGGAATGGAGGTGTGAAAGGCCGTATCAAACACTGCCACTTGAGGAATATCCCCTAATACCGCCTCGACGGCTAAAATTTCGTCGAGATGGGCCGGATTATGACTGGGGGCTAAGGGAATCAACTCCTCAATCGTCTCCTTAACGGCTTCGGTGATGAAGGTGGCTTGGGAATAGCGATCGCCCCCATGAACCACCCGATGGCCCACAATAGTAATCTCAGACAAGCTGCCTAACACCTGGGTTTCCCCCTGCACTAGCGTTCCTAAAACCGCCTCTAAACCGCGACTGGGGGCATCACTGGCCAGATGTCTCTCCTGTTTGCTGCCGTTGGCTACCACCGTTAAGCGGCCATAGTCGGGATTAGCCCCCCAATCCACCATCGCCTCCCAAATCGGTTCGGCTGCTGTTTCAGGAAAGGCCGCCTCGGGAATCTCATATAAACAACTTTTCTGAGAACTCGAGCCGGCATTCAAGACTAAAATTTTCATGCAACCCTCACACTTGACAACCTTTGACAACCTTTGACAACCCTAGAGTGGCGATTCGCTAATCCGATGTAACTTCAAGAAGTTCGTCCCTCGGGAATGTTTCGTGGGAATCCCACCCACAATCAAAATCTGTTCGCCCAACTTGGCCAGATTGCGCTTTTGTAAGCCGCTGTTGGCGTGTTCAACCAGTTCCTCGAAGGTTTCCCCATCATCATCAATGAGAATCGGCTTCACCCCCCAGATTAAATTGAGACGGTGATAGACATCTCGGTTGGTGGTAAAGGCTACCACTAACGCCCGGGGCCGTTCCTTGGAGGCAATGCGGGCGGTATAGCCGGAACTGGTGAACGAGGCAATACAGCGTAAGTCTAGCAGGCGATCGATGGTATTTAGGGCTTCCGTCAGCGCATGAGTTTCGTCAGTTTCCGAGGGGGGATAGTTGACAAACTCCGCCCCCGGTTCAATCTGACAGGCAATTTTGGCCATCATTTGTACCGCTTTCACCGGATATTTACCCACCGCCGACTCCCCAGATAGCATCACCGCATCGGTGCCATCCAGGATGGCGTTAGCCACATCACTGGCTTCGGCGCGAGTGGGGCGGGGTTCGCGAATCATACTATCAAGCATCTGGGTGGCGGTAATCGCGGGAATCCCTTTTTGATTGCAGGCCCGGATAATTTCTTTTTGCAACATTGGCACTTTTTCGGGACTCATTTCCACCCCTAAGTCTCCCCGCGCCACCATGATCCCATCACATTCATCGACGATTTCTTGTAGGTGGGCGATCGCCTGGGGTTTTTCAATTTTGCCAATTACGGGAACTTTCGTCGCACTATGCTCGCTGATGAATGTTTTGAGTTCCCGAATATCATCTGCCGTTCGCACAAAGCTCAGAGACACCCAATCAATGCCTTGAGATAAGCCAAAAATCAAGTCTTGCTTATCCTTATCCGTCATGGAAGGAAGATGTAAATCTAACGTTGGGATATTCACCCCTTTGCGACTTTTGAGGAGTCCTCCTTCAATGACCACGCAATGCACAGCATGATCTGTAACTTTGGTGATCTCTAACTCCAGCAAGCCATCATCAAGTAGGATTTGTGAGCCAACTTTTGCTTCTTCTGCTAAATCAGCATAATCGATGCCCACGGTTCGAGTTTGTTCGTGATACTCGGCATTGGGAATCAAAATAATTTCGTCCCCTTCCTCTAAGGAGATTTCCCCTTGAGGTAAGTTGCAAACCCGAATTTTTGGTCCTTGTAAATCCTGGAGAATGGTGATAGGAGTATCAAGCTCTTCGGCGATTTTTCGCAGATTTTTGATGGTGATTTTATGTTGCGCGTAGTCTCCATGAGAGAAGTTTAAGCGAGCCACACTCATCCCAGCCGAGACCATTTTTTTGATTACATCTGGACTGTTACTCACAGGTCCTAGAGTGGCAACAATTTTAGTTCGGTTCATAATGATAACTCCTTGATAATTTTTCTCATGATTGTAGCAGATTTATGGAGTTGATTCGCTTCAGTTTCTGTCAACGAGAGCTGAAGCATTCGTTCTGCGCCTTGTCGATTAACAACCGTTGGTAAACTCAGACAAACATCATGTAAATCTTGAATACCAGGAACTAACCGACTCACGGTCATGACCCGATTTTGATTGCGCAGAATCGCTTGCACAATATCCGTTACCCCTAAGCCGATCGCATAACTGGTATAGCCTTTGCGTTTAATAATCTCATAGGCTGCATCTCGGGTCTCCTCAAAAATGCGGCTTAGCCGAGGATCATCTGGGCGGGGACTACCGGGCCAACCCCCGTCACATAGAGGCATTCCAGAGATATTGACATGACTCCAGACAGGAACTTTACTATCTCCATGTTCGCCAATAATATAGGCGTGCAAACTACGAGCATCGAGACTTAATTCTCGGGCTAAAAGGGCGCGAAATCGAGCGGTATCTAAGACAGTTCCTGACCCGAGAACCTGTGACGAGGAAAATCCTGATAGTTTCCAGGAGACATAGGTCATAATATCCACAGGATTGGTAATGACCAATAGAATAGCCTGCGGGCAATGTTGGGCGATATCCGGAATCAACTGGCGGAAGATGGCGACATTTTTTTGCACTAAGTCAAGGCGGGTTTCTCCAGGCTTTTGAGCGGCTCCAGCGGTGATAATCACAATATCGGCATTGCGTCCTTCCTCGGCGACGGTTCCCGCTGAAACCGCCGTTGGAGCAACAAACGGGAGGCCATGAACTAAGTCCATGACTTCTCCCTCAAGTTTTTCGGTGGCTAAGTCTTGTAAAACCAGTTCATCGAAGCAGTTTTGAATCAGCAGGGAGTACGCACAAGCCATCCCCACTTGTCCCGCGCCAATGATGACGGCTTTACGGGGCTGAAGGGCGTTAAATTGTGGGTCGCTTGGCTGGGTAAATAGGGTGTCAAACATGGGGGGCGATCGCTCGTGAGAGGACTCTATGAAGTTGTAACAAACTAATCCGTTATGAGTTATCGTTGATAGTTAACTGTCGAGCTTTTATAAATATACATTATCAATCTAACAGTTGTTAAGTAACAGTTGACCAAGCCAAACCTAAAACCGGGAACTCCTGTTTAGAGCCGGGGTATCAGCCGGATCTAACGCCAAGTTTATCGAGGCAGTCCTAGAAAACGCAACCATCAGCACGGTCTCACCAACTCCCCTGGGCGGTCAGCGCCGAGCCTGACTCTGGCATAACAACCGTTCCTAGTATAAGATGAGCATCCGTCCGATCTCGTTTAGCCCAAGATTAAGTTATCATTAAAAATTCCTCGCGTCTGACCACCTCCGGGGGAATCCAAGGGCGATGAATCTGAGAAATTGTCACAAAAATAACCAGATGGCAACGACAGAGATCGCCTCAGAGAGCCAAAGACCCCCAGCAGCACTTTTATTGTTTTTTAGATGTAACCGAGCTTACAGTTTCTCATCTATAACCTTGGGCGAGATGTGAGTCATAGTTTCTGGATTTAACGAAATCTTTCTTGAATTTTAGGGTGATATGCTGCTATCGATAATAGGAAGGGAAACTCAGCCAAGCTCTCAAGCATCTCAAATCGGGTTTCTCACTTGTCCCCACGCTAGGAAGCGAATGCTATGACCATTGCCACATCCCCCGTCACCACGGAAATGCCCCTATCAGCAGAAGAACTGCGGAAAATTCACGCCTACTGGCGGGCTGCCAACTACCTGGCGGTGGGCATGATCTACCTCAAGGACAACCCACTCCTGAAAGAACCCATCAAACCCGAGCATGTCAAAAAACGGCTCTTAGGCCATTGGGG
>CAZXWM010000314.1:2682-4935 GCA_964644215.1 uncultured Phormidium sp. | reverse complement strand
CAAAAAACTTTGATTTGTATCAAAGGTATCTTCAGGCGGCAGAGCCGCCCAACCCCCATGCCATGGCAGAGCCACGGCACGAGAAGTAAAGGGTGCTTCTGGTAGGGGCTAGAGGGAATAGAGAGAGATGCAACAAACTCAGTTTATTGGAAGCACACTCCTCAATTAGCTCACTATAATCTAATGTAAATCTTAGAAGTATGGGTCTTCAGGATATACGGTGTGATTTGTTGCATGGGATACCAAATTGTAGGGGCGAAAAATCCCCTCCTGGGAGGGGCGAGGGGTGGGTTATGCCCCTACGGCAAGGGGTATAATCTGCCATAAAATTTTCTTATCACCATGAACCCTGAAGACCCTATTTCTTCTGCATAATTCCTAATAATAGGGCATTAAGATTCTGAGTTTTCCTCCACATTCGGCGAAAAGAACAAATCATCAATTCCCCTGCGGATATCTTGGGCAAAAATTCCCAAAATAATCGCCACAATAATCCCTAGAACTGTCGCATAGAGGGTATAGAGATTGAGCCGAACACCTGGATCAGCGGCTGTCGGCGGTGGCGACGGTTCGACCCCTTGGGGAACGGGTAACAAGGCCAAAAATTCCTCGATGGTTTGGAGGCGATCGCCATAATAGACCTTCATCCCCTGACGAATTGCCCGATTCGTTTTATCGCTCACCCCAGAAATGGGGGGCAATTTCCGACCCTTGCGCTCCAACTTCCGCCGTTCCTCCGCATTAGGAGGCACATCTCCCGATAACAGAGTGTAGAGCGTGGCCGCCAACCCATAGACATCAGAATAGGGTTGCGCCTTCTCCGTGGGGTCATAAAGCTCCAGAGCGCTATAGCCATCGCTATTGCTCGAATGAATCGAGGTGAGCGTCTCATTAAACCCCTTGGTGACGCCAAAATCAATCAGTACCGCCTCGGGTTGTCCCGCCCGCAGCATGATGTTAGCCGGTTTAATATCCCGATGCACCAACCCCTCCCCATGCACCACCGTTAACGCCTCTCCCACTTGGCGGATATAGGTCAACGCCTCCTCCTCCGCCAGAGTTGCGCTGGGTAAACTCGCTAAATCATCCCCCGCCACAAACTCCATGACAATCACGGCCTGACCCTGTTCGAGAAATGACCCGAAACAGCGGACAATATGGGGATGATGGCAATTGGCCAACTTCACAGCTTCATTGATCAGCTTGGTATTAAATTTGTCTCGCTCCTCGGGGGTGAGTTGGGCTAAAACCTCATCCCGCAAGGTTTTGAGGACTAGGCGATCGCGAAGCGTCTCGGAACGAGAATCGCCCCCCTTACCCTCAGCCAGATAACTAATCCCGACTCGCCCCTGGTTGAGCGATCGCACCACCTGATATTTCCCACCATCGAGAGTATCGCCCGGCTGCCAACTCATAAAGGCTCCTCGACCTAACTCACCTTCTCTATACTAATCCCCGTTGACGCTCCCGAGGTTCAAGCCTTCGGTATCGTTCCCTCCTGATACCCATTCATCAGAGTTGACAGTAGAAATGAAGATTTTAGGTTAGAGCGAATCTGGAATTCGGAGCAGAATTTGTTGATTCCGGTGTTTGCGATAGATGTAGAAGTCACTATCTAACGTGAGAATTTGACTGTTTGGATACAATTCAGCCATTCTCACTAAGCAAGCATCAGCCAAAGACATTGGGACTGACTCATATCGTTCTAAAAGTTGATGAACGGCTTGATATTCTAGGCTGAGAGAGAAATCTAGACGCACAATATTTCTAGCTAATAACTCCATAATGGCATTGCGCCCCCCGTAAATATTTTGCAGCAAAAAACAGGCTTCTGTAATCACTGGCTCGCAAGTGATCAATGGAGGTTGAATCGTTCGCCATTGATCTAACAACCATCCATGCCACGAATCACGAGCATTGAGGAATGCAACTAGAGGGCCAGTATCAATGATCGTTTGAGTCATTGGCCAAAGCCTTCCAAGTATTGAGGATTGGTTGAGAGATCTGGGGGAGCGTTAAGGCAGCCAGCTAGATCACTTGCCAGGTCAAAGGCAGAAGCAGATGAGTCTGAGGCAGGATAGTTAGTGGTGCTTAGAAAGTCTTGAAGTTGTTGGGTGAGATGATTTGGATCAGTACGGAGGGGACGTATCAGTTGGAGTAAAAGATTCACCGAGGAATCGGGGGCGAGGAGAATTTCTTGAATCAGTTGTTCGCGGGGAGTCATAGTCTGTGAGAGGGGGGTGAGGTTTTGTT
>CAZXWM010000314.1:0-2667 GCA_964644215.1 uncultured Phormidium sp. | reverse complement strand
ACCGTAGCCAACGAAATAGGCCCTCTGGAGTCAACTCTAGGGACAAACCAGGTAACACTGGCAACGGGTTTTGGGGCGGCCATTCTTCAGGGAGGCGATCGCACTGAAACACCAACACAACTCGCTCCGCTGGATCAATCAACCAGGCCAACTCTGTCCCATGACGTAAGCCATGTAACAGTTTACGGGTCACTCGGGTCATACTTTGACCGGGGGACAAAATCTCAATCAGCCAAGGGGGAGCCTGCATCAGTCCCATTGAAGCAATTTCTCCCGTCTCCGTCAGCGGAATCGCCTCAGAGGGGATAATGGCAATATCGGGAACAAGGGAGCGATCGCCGAAACTACACCGCAGTTCAGGAAACGCCTCAAACTCTCCCTCCACGCCATTAATCCAGGACAATAATCGTCCCTGTAAGCGACTATGTTGCAGTCCTGGCATAGCTTTTTGCACAGACATTCCATCGAACAACTCCCAAGCCGGAGACTCATCAATCTCCGGCTGTTGTAAAAATTCAGCCAGGGTTAATCTGTCGCGAACCTCTACCGCCATAGCACTTACCTCTCACTCAACCCTCCCAGGCCAGCCTAACCCATCCCTGAGCGTTAATCCGCAAGGCCTCAGTCGTCGCCTTTATTCTAGCGGTGGGGGGGGGTGGATTGATGCGATCGCCTGGCTTCCCGCCTGAAATTGACGTACGGCAATATGCCGGATATACTCAGAGTGTCAGCCTATCCCATTCTAAGGGTCTAATCCGATGACTCATCCCACCCAGCGAACAGCCCCAGCCCGTCTAGAAGCCCGCATTAACCCAGAGACGAAAGCCTTGATTCAAAAAGCAGCAGACCTACAAGGACGAACCCTGACGGATTTTGTGGTTGCCAGTGTTCAAGCCGAAGCCTACAAAGTGATTGAGCGTCACCAAAGCCTACAACTAAATCGTGAAGATAGCGAAGCCTTTATAGAGGCATTGCTCAATCCCCCTGAACCTAATGACGCCTTAAAATCAGCCGCTTCACGATACAAGCAAATCATCGCGGATTAATGGCTTTTAAAATCACCCATCTTGCTTCTAAAAGGCATATCCGCTCAGATTTTCGCTGTGGACAAGAGAGCTTAGATACTTATATCCAAAAACAAGCCTCCCAAGATGTCAAAAAACGAGTTTCCACAGTCTTTGTTTTAATTAATGCTCCTGATCTGACAGTTTTGGGTTATTACACCCTATCGTCCTACACCGTTAGGGCGACAGACTTAGAAAAAAGCTTTGCGCAGAAGTTACCCCGTTATCCAGCATTACCCGCAACCTTATTAGGCCGTCTTGCGGTCGATCAGGCTCACAAAGGTCAAGGGTTAGGGGAACTCTTACTGATAGATGCCCTCAAAAAGTCCTGGGAAGCCTCTCAGGACGTTGGCTCTTTGGCCGTCATTGTACAAGCTTTAGATGAAACAGCCTTGAATTTTTATCTCAAGTATGGCTTTCAAGCCTTTAGGCAAGAGCCGATGAAGCTCTATTTACCGATGAAGTCCATCAAGACGCTTATAGACTAACCAACATCCAAACCTTGGGTCAACAGGTCTGGGCTTCCCGAAGTCAGAGCGTTAATCCCTCACCAACTCCTCGATCGCCGCCGCCTGAGTCGGTAACGCCGCCGTCAACACCTCAGCCCCATCCGCCGTCACCAACACATCATCCTCAATACGAATCCCGCGCACATCAGCAAAGTCCCCCAAACGCTGCCAATTAACCATCTCCCGGTACCGTTGCCGATTACTCGAATCATTGAGAATCCCCGGAACCTGATAAAATCCCGGTTCAATGGTAACCAACATCGAGGGCTTCAGAGGACGATGCAGACGCAAAAAACCCAGTCCAAAGCGACTACTGCGCGCTCGTCCTTTCTCATAACCGGCATAATCCCCTAAATCTTCCATATCATGGACATCTAACCCCAGTAAATGACCAATTCCATGAGGGAAAAACAGGGCATGGGCATCAGCAGCCACTAAATCCTCGGGCCGTCCGCGCAAAATCCCCAAATCTACTAAGCCCTCGGCGATGACTTGGGCCGCCAACAGGTGAATGTGGCGATATTCCACCCCCGGCTTCACCGCCTCGATACAGCGGTCATGAGCGGCTAACACCACATCGTAAATGGCTCGTTGACTGGGGGAAAACGTCCCCTTCGCCGGCCAGGTTCGGGTAACATCGGCGGCCCAGCCCGATGGAGATTCTGCCCCCACGTCCGCCAAAATCAAATCGTCGGCGTTGATGGCATGATGATACTGCTCGTTATGGAGAACTTCCCCATGAACGGTGACAATACTGTTGTAGGCGCAGCTCATGTTGTGGGACAGAATCACCCCCTCCATAGCCCCGCGCACTTGGGCTTCTAAGTTAGCCGTTGGGGTGGCTTGCATTCCCGCTTTGTGGGCTTCAACCGTCACCGCCGCCGCGTGACGCAGTTCCACCAAGGCCCCCGCGTCATGAGTCAGGCGCACCTGGGCGATCGCCCGCACCAGTCGGCGATCAATCCCCTGTAGGTTATCTAGGGGAGAGAGCGATCGCCCCAACACCCCCGCCTGAAGACTGCGCACATCATCGTTTTGCACGGGAATCGTCGCCGCACCCTTCGCCTGGGCCGGCAGTTCCGAGAGGGGAAAGG
>CAZXWM010000313.1:1030-4942 GCA_964644215.1 uncultured Phormidium sp. | reverse complement strand
GGTAAGAGCCGACTCTCTACGACTGGTAGATGGTTCGGCTCTTACAGTTGATACCCTAGGACAAGGTGGGAATCTCCAATTGAATACAAACACAACCATTTTGCGAGGTGGTAGTAATCTACAGACCAATGCTCAGGGAGAGTTTCCCGGAGGTAACATTGTCATCGACACGGGGGCCTTGGTTGCCTTGGAAAACAGCAATATTACCGCCAATGCCCTTAATGCATCAGGGGGACAAGTTATCATCAATGCCCAGGAGATCTTTGGGACTGAATTCCGCGATCAACCCACTCTTGAAAGTGATATCACTGCAACGTCAGCACTGGGGCCAGAATTCAGCGGCGTTGTGGAACTCAACACTCCCGATATTGATACAGCTGCGGGACTGATTGATCTCTCAGCAGCTCCTATAGATGTTGCATCGATTCTCGATACTGATCCCTGCACCAGCGGACGAGACAGTGAATTTTATGTCACAGGACGGGGTGGCTTACCTCCAAACCCTGAGGGGACACTTGTCAATGATGTTACCTGGGTAGATTTACGTTCTCTGAATTTGTCGGGGTCTCAAGGCAGGTCTGTTCCCAGAGATGACCGGGTTGAGTTGGTGGAAGCCGAGGGTTGGCATATGAATCATGAGGGTGAGGTGATCCTCTCATCTAGCCATGGTAATGTCGTCCCCACTATTCCCGAAAGACGAGCAAACTCTTGTTCTCTATTGCCTTAAACAGACTCAGGTTTCTATCTTAGATTTTTATGTCCTATCGCACATCTGTTCCCCTGGCTCTACTTAGCCTCTGTTTCTGGACAGTTCCCGCTCAGTCAGCACTGCCATCTCTGGAGGGATTACCAACAATCACTCTCAACCGGGAAACGGCAACTCGCAACGGTTACCGGGGCGGGTTGGGGTCTGAGATGCTGCAACAGGGACGCGGGTTCTATCAGGGGCAACGCTATCAGGAGGCGGTGGAGGCCTGGCAACAGGCGGCGGCGGAGTTCGATCGCCACGGAAATCGCCCCCAGCAAGCCCTGGCTCTCAGTTATCTCAGCCTAGGATACCAACAGCTCGGCCAGATGGCCTTAGCCCATCAGGTCAACGATCGCACCCAGGAACTCCTGGCCACCGAACCCATGGCCAGCCCGGCCCGCTTGGCTCAGATTCTCAATATCCGGGGTCATCTCTATTTAGCCTCAGGACAGCCGGAACGGGCCTTTGAGATTTGGCAACAGGCCACGCAAACCTATCAGCAAGCCGATGATACCGAGGGGGCGATCGCCAGTCAAATTAACGAAGCCCAAGCCCTACAAGCCCTGGGACTCTACGCCCGCTCCCGCGCCCGTCTCGAAACCGTGGCCAGTACCCTAGAGGAACAGCCCGATTCCCTCATCAAAGCCCTGGGATTTCAAAGTTTGGGTAATACCTTCCTGGCCATCGGTCAATTACAAGAGTCCCGAGACGTCTTAGAACGCAGTCTCCAGATTGCCCAAACCCTGGGAGATGATGCCAGCCTCGCCTCAATCTATATCAGTTTAGGCAATACTGCTAGCAGTCTCGCGCAACGGGCGGAGAACTCACTCGATACCGAAGCCTTTGGGCGGGAACAACAGACCAGTTGGCAGGCCTACGAACGAGCCGCCAGCCTCGCCTCTCATCCCATCCTCCAGTTGGAAGCCCAGTTAAACCAACTCACCCTGTTCGACGATCGCCCCTCAGACGACGAGACCCTCCCCCGGCCAAGCCCCCAAGACCTCTCAACCCTCAAAACGGCGATCGCCCGTCAACTCAGCCAGATTCCCCCTAGTCGCCGCAGCATCTACGCTCACGTTCGCTTTGCCCGCCATCTCATGTCCGTCGGCGAAACTCCCCGTGACATCGCCGAAGTTCTCGCCACCGCCGTCCAACAGGCCCGCGACATTGGCGATCGCCGTGCCGAATCCCACGCCCTCGGCAACCTAGGCACTCTCTATGAAACTACCCAACAATGGGAGATGGCCGAAACCCTAACCCGTGATGCGGTGGTCTTGGCCCAGTCCCTTAATGCCGGAGATATCGCCTATCGTTGGCATTGGCAGTTAGGACGATTACTCAACGCCCAAGGACAAACCGAAGCCGCTCAGGATGCCTATGGAGTTGCCCTAACCACCCTGCAATCGATTCGCAGTGATTTGGTGGCAATGAACCCCGAAGTTCAATATGACTTCCGAGAAACCGTCGAACCCGTTTATCGGGAATATGTGGATATCCTGTTGTCCGACCCCAACCCCAGTCAGAAGAACTTACAACAGGCCCGAGGGGCGATCGAAGATTTACAACTAGCCGAATTAGACAACTTTTTCCGGGATGCCTGTTTAGATACCACCCCAGTCTCTGTCGAAGAGATTGACCCTAATGCGGCAGTTCTCTACTCCATTATTTTGCCTAACCGTCTAACCACGATTCTCTCCCTTCCTGGAGAACCCCTAAAGTTCTATGAAACCGCCGTTTCTAAATCAAAAATTAACAGCAAATTAGATGATTTTCGTCAAAAGGTGGGTCGTCGTCTTGCTAGTCTCTCGGAAGTTCTGGAACAATCGCAACAACTCTACGATTGGCTGATTCGCCCCCTAGATGCCCCGTTAGAGAACAGTGACGTGGAAACCCTCACCTTTGTGCTCGATGGCGGACTACGGAATATCCCTATGGCCGCCCTACATGACGGAAACCAGTATCTCATTGAACGCTACAGCATTGCCCTAACGCCAGGAATGCAGCTCTTGGAAACAGGGGAGCGATCGCGGGAACGACTAACCACCTTAGCTGCTGGTTTATCAGAAGCCAGACATGGATTTCCGGCTCTCATCCACGTCCCTAGAGAAATAGAACAGATCTCCGCTCAAGTCAACTCCAGTCGCCAGTTGCTCAACAACACCTTTACCCGTACCTCTATCGCCGAGGAAATTCGCAACTTCCCCTCCCCTATCATCCACATTGCCACCCATGGACAATTTAGTTCTCAGGCAGAGAATACGTTTATTCTCGCCTACGATACCCCCATCAATGTGCGGGAGTTAGAAACTCTACTCCGCCAACGAGGCGAGGATGGGGAATCAGAGATTCTTGAACTTTTAGTTCTGAGTGCCTGTGAAACTGCCACTGGTGATGATCGTGCCGCCCTGGGTTTAGCTGGAGTTGCTGTGCGGGCGGGGGCCCGTAGTACTCTCGCCACCCTCTGGCAAGTAGATGATGCGGCGACATCTTTATTTATGTCAGTTTTTTATCAGAACTTGGGTATACCCGGAACGACCAAAGCGGAAGCTTTGCGACAAGCTCAGTTAAGTTTATTGAACAATGAGGGTTCTTTACTTCCCTATTATTGGTCAGCGTATATATTAGTTGGCAACTGGATGTAATGGGTTTTATTGTTGTTTATTGGGGTCGGTGTTATGGGTAATCGGAGATGGGGATGGTGGAAGCCCAAGGCTGGCACATTAATGGGGAGGGGTCGGTGGTTCTCTCGGCTGCAACACCGGATGGCTCACCCACTCCTCCCCAAAGGAGCCCCGCTCACTGTTCTCCAGGACAGCTCAATCGTTAACAATTAACGCCGACTCGCCTACGCTCCTTCCCGAAGCTTATCGAGGACACCGCGATCTTGCAGCGTCGAGGTATCGCCTGAGATTTCCTGGCCCGCCGCGAGATTGCGTAACAGACGACGCATGATTTTCCCAGAGCGAGTTTTCGGTAAATCCTCCGTAAAGCGAATCTCCTGGGGACGGGCGATCGCCCCAATATCCTCAACCACATGTTGTTTTAACGCCTTCGCCAACTCCTCAGAGGGGTCATACTCCTCTTCAACCGAAACAAACGCCACAATACTCTCCCCGCGTAACTCATCGGGTTTGCCGACAACCGCCGCTTCCGTCACCGCCGGA
>CAZXWM010000313.1:0-1020 GCA_964644215.1 uncultured Phormidium sp. | reverse complement strand
GCGCCATCCCCCGCAAAATAGAAATGTTGCCCATCCTTCGGTTGAATATGCTCCCAATAACTGCGGCGGAAGCGGTCAAAATCCCCATACACCGTGCGCATCATACTCGGCCAGGGATGCTTAATCACCAAATAGCCCCCCTGATTAGCCTCAACCGGATTGCCCTCTAAATCCACCACATCGGCAATAATCCCAGGGAAGGGACGCGTCGCCGAACCCGGTTTCGTGGGCGTGGCCCCCGGAAGTGGGGTTAACATAAAGCCCCCCGTTTCCGTTTGCCACCAGGTATCCACAATCGGGCAACGTTCGCCACCAATCACCCGGTGATACCACACCCAAGCTTCTGGGTTAATCGGTTCGCCGACGGTTCCCAAAATCCGCAAGGAGGAGAGATTACGAGATTGGGGATGATGTTCCCCGGCCTTCATAAAGGCCCGAATCGCGGTGGGGGCGGTATAGAAAATCGTCACGCCATATTTGTCCACCACATCCCAGAAACAGCCGGGATTAGAGGGACGAGGAACCCCCTCATACATGACCGTGGTTGCCCCATTCGACAAGGGACCATAGACAATATAGCTATGGCCCGTAATCCAACCCACGTCAGCGGTACACCAATAGACATCGGTATCTTGTAAGTCAAAGGTCCATTGGGTGGTGACATGGGTATAAAGGTTATAGCCACCGGTGGTATGAACCACCCCTTTGGGTTTGCCGGTGCTGCCACTGGTATGGAGGATAAACAGCATATCCTCACTATCCATGGCTTCAGCGGGACAGTCAGCGGAGGCGGTTTGTTGCAGATCATGCCACCAATGATCGCGCCCAGGTTCCATATTGACCTTGTCCTGGGTGCGTTGTACCACCAGCACATTGTCAACGCTGGGGATGGCGTTGTCGTCGAGGGCTTTGTCAACTTGGGGTTTGAGGGGAATTACGGCATCTTTGCGATAGCCTCCATCGGCGGTAATCACCAATTTAGCGGAGGCATCTTTGAGGCGTTCCCGTAGGGCTTCGGCA
>CAZXWM010000312.1:2316-4956 GCA_964644215.1 uncultured Phormidium sp. | reverse complement strand
CGAGGTAAACGAGTTTCGGGGTCGGGTAAGGCCACCACAAAGCCATACTGTGCCAAGCGTTGGGCATAGTAGGAGTAATGGCTCGGGGCGACGTTTAATCCTTTGAGGAACACCACCAAGGCTAAAGGCTGATCGCTGGCGGCGGGGTAATGAAACGTTACCGTCATTCCGCCAACGCTCTGGCTGTTCAAGGGCGACATGGGGTTAGAAGAGATTTAGGAGACCGCTTCAACTTCGTCGGGACGAAAATGAGCGCGTAATTTCTTCTTACCCACCAAAAACAGCACTTGAACCGGAAGATTGGCACTAATCGGCTTTCCGTCCAACTCTTCAATCACGTTCAGGACTTCCCCCTCACTCCCTTTCATGTCAAACGGTTCGTTGCGATGTTCGGGGTGATGGTAGACGATGACAGATTCTTTGACGCGGACGCGACTGCCGACTTCAATCGTTGACATGTGTTTGCTCTATAGTTCCCAACAAAAACGACGGACGATTTTGTCATAGGACTCACCGACCGTACGTTATGTATCTTGCCATAGAAGCTGTACCGGACAAAGTCGCGGTTAACGAATCACTGTCTCAACAATTGTTGTCAAGATATTTTTATAGTTGTCGATAGTTATGGCATCAAAACGTCAGGGCTGAGAGTCCAATGGTTCCGAGTCCGTTGCATCAGTCCGTCCTCCTCAAGTTGTCCTAGGGTCCGAGTGACGGTGACACGGGAGGTTCCCAGGATTTCGGCGATCGCCCGATGGGAGAGTTTTAAGTCAATCACGCGACCGTTAGCACTCTCACGGCCGAATTTATAGGACAGCCATCGCAGAAAGGCTAAGATGCGATCGCGGATGCGTTCTTGACGTAAAATGGCAAGAAGCTGTTGCGATTCTTGGGCATGATCAATCAACTGATCGGTAATTGACCGCCAGTGAGTCTGGGGAATCGCCTGCACTTGCACATCAGTTAAACATTCGATTTCATAAGGGTCAACACGAGACAAAGCTACCCCCACCACATCTCCGACAGTCCATAACCCCAAGCTAATCGGCGTTCCCGCATCAGTCCAGGTGAGGCTACGCACAACACCGGCCTTAATTTTCCAGAGACTATCGGCTTGGGACGGGATAAAACTCCGCTGACGGAACGGACGCAGTTGAACGGGAGGACAAGCAATCCGAGGCTCTTGAGTAGCAAACACGGCAATTTTCCAAACGGAGAACAAAAACAGAACGATAGACAGAAAATGGGGACAAAGATTAACCTCCATCCCCAGTTCATGACATAAGAGGTGTGAGGTTTCCCGAAGCCAGGCTAGACCACAACCCAAGACGGATCGGTTTGACACCACCTTGACTCTTGGCGTCACCTTGAGTTAGGGCGACATAAATTGACAGTTGAACATTGACATTTGATGGCAAAAAATTAACTTGATATAGTCTTTTTGCCTCAAAGTAATGTCCTACCATATATGTCTAAATGTTCTAGGATTTTTGCCTGGCTTGCAGGTCAGTAATTGCAACTCATCGTCAATTACGACTGTATCATAGCCGACTCCAGAAACTATTGCAAGTAAATCTCAATAAACAACTTTCCTCCAGCCCGAAGAAGAGGGCAACCCCTACCCAGTTCCCAGTTCCAGTGTTCCCTCTTGCCAGAAGAGGGCGACCACAAGGGTACGCCCCTACCCTGTTTTTTGCCTCTTGCCTATTGCCTATTGCCTATTGCCTATTGCCTATTGCCGGGAGAGGGCGACCATAAAGGTACGCCCCTACGTCTTTTCTTTTGCCTCTTGCCTCTTGCCTCTTGCCTTCTTCTCCCCTATTCCAATAAAACCTGAGCCGCCCGCCAAACATTACCTCCCATCAAGGCAGCAGCTCCATCGAGTAGCGGCCATTCCGGGATATCCTGAGGTAACGCTTGTCCCTGGGCGATCGCCGCCTGAGCCGCCCGAGGATGCCAGTCCAAGAGATTCACCACCGCCAAATAGGCATAAGCATAGGGATTATCCCCATCAATCGCCACCACCCGTTCAAAGGCATCAATCGCCCGATCCGCCCGTTTATTGAGAATCCAGGCCAACGCCACCGTATAAGCCCAATCTGCCCGCTGCGGCTGTTGCTGTAAGCGAACCTGCAACGACTCAATCACCACATCGAGATAGGCCTGAACCGGGTCATACTGATTGATGCGACTAATTTGGGCAAACATCTCCTCAAACCCCTCCGTTCCCTGAGGGAGAACCTGGGCCAACTGACGTAACTGGGTTGACAAATCCAACTCCGGGGCGGCGATCGCCGTCGCCTGGGGATCAACCGTTACCACCACCTCAGGACTCTCAATCGGGGTAATCTCCCCCGTCTGTGGATGTAACCATTGCACTGATAAGGCGTAACGTCCCGGCGACAGGCTCTTAGGGGGCAACATGGCTAGACGTTCGATGACCTTGAAGTGACAGCGATCGGGGTCTTGGCGACAACGACTCTCCCCCGCTGCGGGACTGTCGAGCCATTGCTTTTGGGTAATGGCGTGATCATGAATCCAGAACTCCTCACCATCGGCCTCACCATCGGCCTGTTGCCAAGTCACCAAGATAATCCCAGCCCCGATATCATCATGACGTCCCAACCACTCATAAGTCAC
>CAZXWM010000312.1:1035-2306 GCA_964644215.1 uncultured Phormidium sp. | reverse complement strand
TTCGCGGCGGAACGCTCACCTGAGTCAGTTGCAAGGATTCCGGGACTCGTCCCACGTCCGCCACAACCCTAATGGGCCGATCGCGGCGATGATAGAGATTTAAGATCTCGCCCTGGGGAAGTGACCACTGTTGTAACCGCTCAAACTCTCCTCCCTCCTCGATGCGAGTCACCATATCGTCATAGGTAGCCGGGACTGAACCGGGATCTCCCGTCTTAGTCACGAACCAGGACAGCGATCGCACATCAGCCGCCACATCCTCCTCCCGGATACCCACCTGACGGCCATAGACCTGAAACTGCGATCGCGCCCCATAATAATTAAGATTATGTTGATTGACGCTCGCCGTTGACGGCAACACCCCCAACGTAGTTTGTAAATAGGGTGTTTCCTCGACAATCCGCTCAATCACCTGCTGATGGGGAAACGACTCCCCGAGATAGACACGGGAACTCGTCGGCATAAATACCAGCGTCGGCCGCAATTGGAACGCCAACACTAAACTGGTCACTGTGATAATTCCCCAACGAATCCGCCAGCCCCAGGCCATCAATCCATAGGAAAGGAACAGCGAGAGAACCGGCAACATGGGCAGAATGTAGCGAGGATTCTTATTCGGATTGAGGGAACTCAACAGATAGCTCCCTAAGAGAATAACCGCCAGCCAGTGAATCGTCCCAGATCGCAGTCGCGAAGGCTGAGGAACCTGAATGAGCGGTTGCATGAGGGGCCGGACTGCTAACAGCAACAATCCTGCCAAGGCGGCCAACAGCAGCACCCAGGAGATCACCTCGGGGAGTCGCCACATATAGTACGTCCAAGCCTCTAAACTGGCTAGGGAGGGATCTCCTTGTTCAGCAGCAGCGGCGATCGTCGCTCGTTGACTGCCGGTGAGGACTAATAACCAGTTAGTACGATACCACCAGCCCCAAATTAGGGTTGACCCGGCGATCGCCACCAGCAACTGTCCCAAGCGTCCCCATTGGCGATTCAGCAGTACCGCCATGAGCGTCCAGAGAATGGGAATCAGCAAAAATAGGGCGATGGACTGTTTGATAAAAATGCCAATCCCCAGGGAGAGGCTGAACACCACGGCCCAGTAGCCACGATGCTCTCGACTGTTACGCCAGCGGGTTAAACTCCAGAGAATGGTGGAGGTGGCGGCTACGAGGGGATAGTCGAGGACATAGTGAAAACGGAACGTCACTAAACCGGGAAATAGGATACAGAGTCCGGCGGCCCACAGTCCCACTCGCGGCGTGGACAGATGT
>CAZXWM010000312.1:0-1025 GCA_964644215.1 uncultured Phormidium sp. | reverse complement strand
TAAATCGAAGACCGTAAACAGCAATACACCCGTCCAGATGATATAAGGTAAAAAGGCGACTTGGCGAGAGAGTCCGAAGAGGCTATGAAAGGGCGCGGTAATGAGATAAATAAAGGGGGGGATTTTGGAGGATAACAGCCAGAGATTCGTCCACCATTCCCCTGAGAACCAGTTTGGGGTTTGCAAGAATTGCCAGTAGTTGAGGCTTCCGGTGAGATAATCGGCCGTATCCCAGTCAGGAACGGCGCGATCGAGGCCCAGCCAGAGGCGATCAACCACGACGGCGATCGCCCAACACATCAATAAGGGAAGACCCCAGGTTATGGTAAAGGCAGGAAAGATTCGTTGCAGCCGTTGGATTGAGTTCAAAGAGTGCATCCGTCCACAAGTTTTATCAGGAATGGTGAAGCTAGATTGGTATAGTGCAATGAATGGTTTGTGTTGTGAGGTTTGACTATGAAGGCTAGGCAGATGTCTCGATTGGTACAGCAGTTGGTCGCGGTTCCCCTGATTAGCTTCAGTTGGCTGATGACCGCTGAGGCTGTTGAAGGCCGAAAACAGCTCTACAACCCGAGTCCCTTACCGCCGAACGGTGAGATATCCGGAAGTCTCACCGAAAGCGATATTCCCACAGGACAGGGGGGCTTCGCTCATGATTATGTGGTGGAGTTGGAGGAAGGAGACCAAATTACGATTGATGTCACCTCGGAT
The DNA here is from genome assembly GCA_964644215.1 of uncultured Phormidium sp. Taxonomy (GTDB): domain Bacteria; phylum Cyanobacteriota; class Cyanobacteriia; order Cyanobacteriales; family Geitlerinemataceae; genus Sodalinema. The sequence goes on along the minus strand of CAZXWM010000312.1, from coordinate 314 downwards.
AGTTTTGATACCATTGTCTCGCTCCTGACTCCCGATGGTCTGACCATTGGCGAGAATGACGATGGACCTGATGGGACAACGAATTCACTGCTGTTTATGCGGATTCAGCGCTCCGGGACTTATATTATCCGAGTTCGCGCCTTTGGTGCGGCTGGCGATGGCCCCTTTAACCTGAAACTGACTCGCTTACGCCCGATGTCGTGACTCGGTTGTCTGGGGTTCGGTGGGGCGATCGCATGACCGATGGACTCCACCGATTTTTTTCGTTAAAGGGGTTGCGTTCTCTAAATAGGTCTGTTAAGATGTTTAAGCAC
>CAZXWM010000311.1:0-4962 GCA_964644215.1 uncultured Phormidium sp. | reverse complement strand
ACCCCGCTTAAGTCCTAGGGTTGTCAATTCTAAAACTTGGGCTGTCGTTAGACGTAGGACTCATTAGCTATTTATATCAATGTTTTTGATTGATTAGCTAACTTGCTCTGTCCTTCCCTACCTAAATTGGGTATTTCTACTCAATCGTGGGACGCTGTAACAGTTGTCAAGGGTTTTGGTTTTGATGTTATCTCAACCGCTGTATCCCTTACTAGACCCTCGTTTCGGGTATTTCAACCCTAAACTTTCGGTCTAAACGATTCGCACTACCAAGCCCGCTTTAACCCATAGGTTGTCAATCTATAAGCTAGGGCTGTCATTAGACGTAGGACTCATTAGCTATTTATATCAATGTTTTTGATTGATTAGCTAACTTGCTCTGTCCTTCCCTACCTAAATTGGGTATTTCTACTCAATCGTGGGACGTTGTAACAGTTGTCAAGGGTTTTGGTTTTGATGCTATCTCAACCATTGAATCCCTTGCTAGACAATCGTTTCGGGTGTTTTGTTCCTAAACTTTCGGTCTAAACGATTCGCACTGATAATTTTATTATAGGACAACGGTAGGCGAGTGTCAAGAGGGAAAATTGTTAAAACGGCATCGCCATTGAGTTCATTTCAGCTTCCGGGGTTGGAGACTCCCGCCAGCCCAACCGAATCGGCACGTCATAGAGACGACCCGGCCCAAACCGAGACCAAAAGTGACGCATTCCCGGTACAATCACCTTAACCACATTCAGTCCGATATCCGGCCGGGTTTGGTCAAGTACCAAGGGTTCCAACCCCGCCTCTCGCACAATATCCACACAGGTGATCACATCCTCACAAATATCATCCCCCCAGCGTTTCGGATAGTCCTGTATCCTTTTCATGGGTTGGGCCTGTTCCGGGACTAGGTAGGGCTGATTGTCTAGGGTCGCTTCGAGTAGCCAAAGTTTAGCATCGCCGTCGAGTTGTTCATCGGGCAGCTTATCGAGTTCCAAACCCAACTGACTTACCTCCGTCAGGGCGCGCAGAATAGCGATGGTAGGGTCGAGGTGCGCCCCGAAACCGAGAATTAGCCGTTGCGAATCTTCCACCATGCGCCGAGATACCCCGGCAAAGGCGGGAATTCCCAAATCGGCGGTCAAATCCAACACCCACAGTTCCCGGTTATTCTCCATATAAAACTGTTGCAATTCCCAAAAATAAGGTTCATCAAAACTGCTCAACTCCACCGCAGGACGACGGAGGCGGTTATACCACCACAGGGCCACACTGTCGCGCTCCACCAATTCCAGAAACCCCTGTAAAATGGCTTCCTCTAGGGTGTTACCCGCCGCATTCCCATTGGAGTCAGCTTTGCAGAAGCGTTGACCGTTCGGCATCGGATAGTTGTAATAACAAAAAGCCGTGGGTAAGTATTTGTGACGCTGTTCCGTTAGAGACCAAACTGGCGTCCAGTCGATGCTTTGATTCGGGTCAAATCGCTGAGGAATCCAGTTATGAGCAGCTTGGCGATTTTGATTGATCTCATCACGGTTAGCATATTGGCTGTTGCTGATGCACAGGCACGCTTCGGGATTGATGGCCAACTCCCCTAACTCCACGAAGGTTGCCTGCTTGCGGGGTTCGTCGCCCTGGTAAATTCCTGAATAGCGTTCCACGGCCTCGCAGAAACCGCTGGCGCGGGATTGGCTGTCGGTTTTGCCCTTGCCGGAACTCTTGTGTTTCAGAGTACTGCGGAGTCCTGGCAGGGAGGTGGCGCTGCCGAAGGCATGGCCGGCTCGGTAGGTATGTACTAAAAGGTTGGCGGGGTTGGTGACACGCACCAGTTCGGTGACGACTCCGGTGATGGGACTGATTAAATGCTCGTATTGCTGCACCGTTTGCGTGGGGGGGAGGGTGCGGTGGCCACCATCGCAGCTAAAGTGTTTGGGGCAAGATTCAAGTACTACCGGCTCAAAGCCCCGGCTGTGGAGGATTTTTGGGTCGCCGCAACTGGGACATTGGGGCCGGCGGGTGAGGCTGTGGGTTTTGAACTCCAGGGTGCGGTGGTTGAAGGTAATCAGTTGGCCTTTTAAGGGGGAGGGGGCAGAGGAGACGGTGAAGACGAGGTATTTGGCAATTTCAGTGGCGGCGAACTGGAGTCCAGTTTGCAGGGTAGACGGTAGGGCAGCGCGGGCGGTGGGCAGGTAGATGTTGGTTGGGGCCTGTTTCTGCCGCTGTACGGAAGCTTCGACTTCTCGGTTGCCTTCGAGGCGCTGGGCGAGGCAGTGCCAGCAGCCTGTTTCTCCTGGTTGGAACACTGGACCGAGCCAAAGGACACTGCCCAAAGGTTTGACCAACATCCAGGGTTGTCTGGTTTGGACTTGGTGGCGGTTAATCGTGGCCAAATCAGGGTGCAGGTAGTCGTCGGTGAGGACAATGGTGAGGGCGGCATTGTTGGGTTGAATGGGAATGCCTAGATTTTGCATGGCGGTGGAGAGGATGTCGAGCATTCCCTCGCTGATGCGGGTTCCGACGGTTTTTAAGGTGACCGGGTGTTGCAAGGCTTGGGCGGCGGCGACAGGGGCGATGCCCAGTTCGCTCCAGAAGGCGGCGACTTCGGAGTCCAATTCTGGGGCAACTTCGGTGAGGTAGCCAGTTTGATGCAAGCGGTTTAATACAAAGTCGATGTAGTCAGCTGGAACTTCCCCATCGAGTTTTTCCACAATTTGATCGCGGCTGTGCTGCCCGTCCAAGAACGGAATAATCTGACAGTAAAGCTGCCCGGTGAGGGCGTGGTTTTCTTGTTCGCCTAAAAGGTAAACCTGTTTTGGGGGACAGATTTCAATGTGGTAGTGAGGTTGGATTTGCTGGAGCATTATGTTTGATCGTGGTGCTGTTGAGGAGCTTCATCAACTCATTAGCCGATGGAGAAAGTGGTCTGCTTGAAATTTCTAATAAATTGTCATTCTCTCAAACCACAACAATCGCCTATTCGAAATTTAGGGATATTCAAAAATATATTTTTTCTGTTACGGGTATCACTATATCGCCAATAAATTCTTGCTGTTTTGGCGATAAGTTGACTCATGCCGCTCTTGCATGAGTTTTTTATACTAAATTAGTTTTCCGATAAGTTGTGATTACTGCAAATAATGTCTAGTCATTATTTTTCTCAAAATACGAGAATTTGATTCAATATTTATTTGAGGAAAATATGTTTAACTTATCTCATGAAATTCCTAAATAAAGTAGAAGAGGGACAGAGGGAGGTTCCCCCCTCTGTTGCGAACCGGGAACTTTAGTTAACTCTATAGCCAATTTGAGGATCGATTGGGTCTTTGCTAGAACTAACCACGATTACAGTTCCGTTACAGTTGACACTAGTGATGTCCCTGAAACATCGAACATGATTTATTCCATACAGGGGCATGGGCTAGCATGACTCCAGTCAGAAGCCTGGGTTTGGGAGCTAATTACCTCCTCACTCAGTTCAGCGAGGGCGCTGGGGAGCTGGCTGGTGGGTACACGGTCCATGGTTTGCTGAGGGTTAGGAGTGATGCTTTTCTTGTTCATGAGAGTTTTCCCTTGTTGTGTTAGTTCACAGTGTTGACCACTTGGGGGGGTCAGTCCCTTCTTGGTAACAAGAAGCCTGTTGGTGCTACCCAGTAGCGATGGGCGAGCGCTAAATTCCGTAATTCATCGGGGCGAACCAAGGGCCCTGGGGACTCTACAGCCGATCTGAGAATCGATTGGGTCTGTGGTAAACCTAACCACGACTAAGGGGCTAGGTTCTACTGTTTCTTTCTTGGAACAGTTTTCGCGTCCTCTTTTTCTATTACGCTATCCACGACGGCTTCGGATTTCACTTCGCTATCGATTTTTTGAAGCTTGTAATGAAGGTCTGGACACTAGCTGGGGTATCGGGCAAGTCACATAACAGGATTTGCATTGGAGCATCGAGATTTGCCGCTCAAGACTCCGAGGGGACAGCGAACCCAAGTGCTGAAAGTCACTGGAGAAAGAGATGGACTCTAGACGAAGGTAGCAGAAAATCAACTTGCTCACGAAAGTTCTGGCTGAACCGTGATTTTCCTCGGACGCAGCACTCAAGTATCTCTGGACAGCCAAAGCGTGCCAATAGCGGCGGCGTAAGGTAAACTCTCTATGCCAACACCGAATTGGGGTTTCCTAACTAAATGTGTATATTGTTATTGAAAGGGTGTTACATTGTCATCGAAGGGGTGTTAATGATTGATTAGCAATCCTATCGCTATGACTGGCGATCGCGTCCTAGGCCATGGTCTTTTTTTCGGTTTCTCTGGGTTTGTGATGATAAATGTAGTTTGAATTACATAAAACCCAGGTGGCGATCGCCGACATCCGTAGTTTCACGTTATCTAAACACCAAAAATCACTGTATAGTCAGGATAGGCTTGCTCTGCCTAGTCAAATACATGACCAATATTATGTCGAAATTGCGTAATTCTCTGACTAATATCTGGATACTGCGCTTACTCTGCTGGCTTCCAGCGGTTTTCCTGACAATATTAGTCCTAGTCTCCTATGAAATTCGAGCTAAAACTATTACAGATACAGCTTACATGGAACGGCGCGATCGCGCCGCAGAAATTGCAGCCACCCTCGAAAAACATATCGTTACCACCCAACAAATTTCCGAAATTGCTGTTACCTTTTTGTCACCTCTGCGCGGCGATCGCCAGCAAGTTGAACAAACCCTCAGCCAACTCATAAACTCAACCTCACCCGATCTCGTTTACGGAATCGGAGTCTGGTTTGAACCCTACGGGTTTTCCCCTGAGCAACGCTATTTTGGTCCCTACATTCATCGTCAAGGAACAGAGAGGGAGCAACTCATAATCACTAATGAATGGGAAAGCTCAGACTACGATTTTCACGATCAACCGTGGTATGAACAAGGAAAAGACGCTGGGGGAAAACCCATTTTTACCGAACCTTATTTTGATACAAATT
>CAZXWM010000310.1:617-4970 GCA_964644215.1 uncultured Phormidium sp. | reverse complement strand
CCTGAATGGGTTTAACTTCAACCAATCGGTGTTAGATGCTCAAGGTCGTGTCATCAACACCTGGGCCGACGTGATTAACCGCGCCAACTTAGGGATTGAGGTGATTCACGAACGCAATGCTCACCAATTCCCCATGGATTTAGCCGCCGCTGAGGCTCCCACGCTCGCGTTGTCAGCTCCTGAGATTCACGGTTAAGCGTGATTGGGTCAAAACGTTGCCACAGATAGCAGTGTCAAGCTGCTGTAAGGTCTAACGGTCACTATCATCATCCTACTGGTTCTGTTGAATCGCCATTCCTGAGACTCGGGAATGGCGATTTTTGTATAGCACTCGAAGATTGACTGAAGACACTCCGAGTTGGCAGATAACCACCCACTTGCTCCCTGTTGCCTGTTGCCTGTTGCCTGTTGCCTGTTGCCTGTTGCCTTCTTTTTCCCGTTTTTTGTCCTATTTAGAGCAACTTTTACTATAGTTCTACTTCAGATTGGCTCATCGTTTATCATTAACGAGTTTTCTGATGCCAGCCAGAAAGACTTGAAAGCTATGGGATTTGTTGTCAGCTAGGGATAAATAAGGAGCGATCGCCTTGGCGTGAGTTGCCGGATAGTATTCACTAACTAACTTTTTGAGTTCTTGTTTGGCAGAATTGAGTTGATCAGGATCTCGAAATTTGCGCTGGTCTTGTTTCTTGCTGAGACTCTTAGTTTTGAGAGCATAGGCTTTTTCGACGGCGGCTAAGTCACCAAGAAACCAAGATTCAAGTTCGTGGCAGATAATCCGAATCGATACATCTGATTTTCCGGCATTTTGACAAATTTTTAATAAGTTTGATTTGAGGGTTTTGCAATCATGGGAGTCTTGGTCATGAACGACCACAAATTTTGTAGCCGGTTTGAACTGAAAGGCTTTAATTTTTTTGGGAATAGATTTGGCTAAATCTTGTTTACCTTGGTGGGCAATACAAATATAGTGAACCTCATCTGGGATAAGTTTGGGAAGGATTTTATCTAAAACAATCTTGATCGAGGGTTCTTCTAACAAAAAAATCAAATCGTAACTCATTAGGGGGCGACTCCTTCAAACCAACCTTGGTTCCAGAGATAACCAGGGAGATCTCCTGCTTCTACAAGATTTCTTAAAGTTTCGCTATCAGTGGCTTTCTGGATTTTCGTGATGCCTTGGTCTTTGATTAGCCAAAAAATGCTATCTAGGGGAACAGCATTAAGAAAATAGGGGGAATGAGTGGAAACAAAGACTTGTCCACCCCGATGCGCATAGCTGGCAAATTCTTCGGCAAGTTTTTGTAAAAGGCTGGGATAGAGTTGGTTTTCTGGTTCCTCAACACATAATAAGGGGTGGGGTTTGGGGTCAAACAGTAGAATTAAATAGGCAAACATTTTCATAGTGCCATCAGATACATAGCGATCAATAAAGGGATCTTTAAATGCTTGATCTTGAAATTTCAGGATAAGTCTGCCATCTTCGGTATTCTTAGCTTCGACTTTTGACACGCCGGGAACTCTTGCCTGCATACGTTTTAAAATTTCTTCAAAAACTGCGGGATGTTCTTGGTAAATATATTGGGCAACAACTGCCATGTTATCACCGGTGGGGGAAAGATGTTCGGCATAGAGCGCATCTTTGCTACCTCTAGCATCGCTGATATGAAAATCAGAAATATGCCAATTTTCTATCAGAGAACGGAAGGCGTTAGCAGCTTTAAATCGCTGAAATTGTCCTAATCCTTTAATGGCTAAAATATCAGCAGATTCGAGTTGTTGTTCTTCTCGCTCTAGGTCTTCATCACTTTTAAAGTCTTCTTCGTTTTTGATGGCATATCCTTTACCATTTTGGAAGTCGATAAAATGAAAGGGGGAACCATATTCGCCGCGTTTGTAGCGTAGTATTTCTCGCTTTATGACGGGTTTTTGCTGGTCTTTTCCGACAATCAGCACATAAGTCACTAGGCGTTCTGTGCCAAGAATTGCCATACGAAATTTTAATTCGATTTCGATGTCTTCGTTTTGTTTGCCTCGGGTGACAACTTCGTCAAATCCGCCTCTGATCTGGAGGGCTTGGCGAATGTTATTTTTGAGAGCATCGCGGAGAAATTTAAAAATATCAAATAGGGTTGACTTTCCGGTTCCATTGGCTCCAATCATGACGCAGAGGGCTGGGATATTCTTGATTTCTATATCTTCAAAAACACGATAATTTTTAATTTTGATGGAGACAATTTTCATAGGGTTAAAGCCTGTTGCAAAACCTTGTTATGGAGTCTTATTCAATTATAAGACCTCAACCAGTCCCTCCCGCAACCAGAGTTCCCTGCGCCAGACTGCCCGCTTTCGCCATCTCAGTCTGAAAACAACGAGAATCATGGGGTGATTGAAGGGGAGAGCAGCTGAGGTTTCGCGATCGCCCTACTCAGATTGGCGATCGACTCACCGCCACCCTGAAACGTCATGGATACAAAGCTTTCAGCCTCTCAACCCTAACGTTTATCCGTCAACTCGCCTGTTGCGTCAAATCTCGGGATTGCTATACTATCGAATAAGCACCGTGAAGCGATACAGCTTACACACTCATTGGAAAAAATCCCCTTTATAGACAAAATTGGGCGCTTCTATGATGCCGAGCCTTGATAAATTGAAAGAGATTAAGCAACCATGACTCTAACACCACCTCCAAGCCAATCCATCCCAGCGGGCTTTGTCAACATTATGGGCTATGTGGATGAATCTGAAGTGAATGGCCCCGATAAACGGGCCGTGATTTGGGTGCAGGGCTGTTTACGGGAATGTCCGGGCTGTTTTAACCCCAGTTCTTGGTCCTTTAAAGCCAATCAACTCATCTCTATTGATGCGTTAGTCGAACGTGTCACCGAAAATAGCTTAAACGAAGGGGTGACGTTTTCAGGTGGGGAACCCTTTTGGCAAGCCCCCGCTTTAGCGGAGGTGGCGCGACGGTTGAAGGCCCGAGGATTAACCGTGATGTCCTTTAGTGGCTTTACTTTGGAGGAATTACGATCGCCCAACGCACCTCCAGGAGCCTCAGATCTACTTGAGCAGTTAGATTTACTCATTGATGGCCCCTATGTTGAGACTCAAGCCATCCATGAACCCACCTCTCTCGTCTCCTCCCGCAACCAACGGGTACGAGTCTTTAACCCGGAACTACAATCTCGTCTCGACTGGGCTAGTGATCAGATGGAAATCCATATTCTCAAGGATGGAACCCGGATTATCACCGGCTTTCGCGGACAGCAAGGGATTGGCGAGGAGTTGTCGAGTTAAGCATCCTTCACCAGCACCCCATTCAGGAAGATATCCGCCAAACCATTGGCCATCTCAGTCATAGCTTGGGGCGAGGGCTTATCTTCCATGAGCGTTTGATAACTAAACCCAGAGATGGCGAAGATGCCCAGAAACACCTTCGCCACCAGACGGGGGTTCATAGGGCGATAAACGCCCCGTTCCATGCCTGTTTCCACAAAGGCTTCCGCCACATCCATCATTTTGGCGATCGCATCGTGTTGAATGCGATCGCGCAGTTCCGGGTGAAACTGAGCCTCCAGAAAGCAGACTCGCATCAAATCAGCATTTTCCCGGAGATGGAACAGCCGACGCTGAATCACCTGAGACACCGCCGTATAACTGCCCATCTCACTCAGTTCCGTCAGTAAGTCCGTGAGAATTTCCACCCACCCCTGAGTCGCCACCTCTACCAAAATGGCTTTTTTATTGTCAAAATATCGAAAGAGGGTTCCCTCAGCCACACCAGCCGCCCGAGCCAGGGCGCGGGTTGTCGTCCCCTCAAAGCCCTGACGGGCAAATAACCGACGAGCCGATGCTAAAATTCGCGTGCGGGTTTCCGCTTCGGGGGTGCGGGTTGGGTGAAGCATTGTCTTCATCGGTAGTATAAAACTCGAAGATTTAGCGTGGAGTTGCTAACATTATTCTGGAATAAATTTTGCCAAAAATGCCCAAAGATTCACAGATTGTTATTAGAAGTTATATATCGCAAAACTTCTATATCTTGACTGACCTGAACACCCACCACCTGACTCCCTCGACCCAATCCTGCTAAGCTTATGCTGACTCAATCGCGCCCTTGGCCAAGACTCATAACCCTAGCCCCAACCCTGCGTCGCTGCGGCCAGCAGGCGATCGCTCTGCTGCTACTCCCCCTGCTGTTGAGCATAACCGCGATCGCCGGTCCGAGTTATGCCGCCTCCATCGAGCCGTACCTCGATCGCACCGAAGCGCAAATCCAAGAATTCAGCCTCGACAATGGCATGAAATTCATTGTCCTAGAACGGCATGACGCGCCAGTCATCTCCTTTATGACCT
>CAZXWM010000310.1:0-607 GCA_964644215.1 uncultured Phormidium sp. | reverse complement strand
GCCAATGCCGGAGGAGCCAATGAACCCGCCGGCAAAACCGGCGTCGCCCACTTCCTCGAACACCTAGCCTTCAAAGGAACCCCACGCATCGGCACCAAAAACTACGACGCCGAAGCCCCCCTCCTGCAACAACTCGACGAGCTTCATGAGCAAATCCGAGCCGCCCAAGCCGCCGGAAACGACGAAGAAGCCGCCCGCCTTGAAGACGAATTTAAAGCCGTCCAAGACCAGGCTTCAGAATACGTCATTCAAAATGAATTCGGTCAGCTCGTCGAACAATATGGCGGCGTGGGCCTCAACGCCACCACCTCCGCCGACGCAACCCGCTACTTCTATAGCTTCCCCGCCAACAAACTCGAACTCTGGATGTCCCTGGAGTCCGAGCGTTTCTTAGACCCCGTATTCCGAGAATTTTATAAAGAACAAAACGTCATCCTCGAAGAACGTCGCCTGGGAACCGACAATTCCGCCATCGGTAGCCTCATCGAAAAATTTCTCCTTACCGCCTTCTCAGAACATCCCTACCGCCAGCCAGTCATTGGTCATGAAGATGACATTCGCAACCTCACCACCGAAGATACCTACGACTTTTACAAAACCTATTACG
>CAZXWM010000309.1:0-4973 GCA_964644215.1 uncultured Phormidium sp. | reverse complement strand
TGTTGGCGTGCAGGCGATCGCGATACAATTGCGTCAGTTGGTCGATGAAGCTCTCATCAACATGGGTGACGAAACGCGGCATTTCGTAGAAGCAGGCATCATCGCTGCTGTCGAGTTTGCTGCGATCGCGGTCTTGTAAAATTCCCATTACCATCAGTTGTTTGAGTTAAGGGTCATCAATCAATCATCTATTATAAGGAGTTTTTGATGAATTACATTCCCGTCGTTGCCCGAATTTGTCTAGCAGTTATCTTTTTACGAGCTGGAATTTCTAAAATCTTTGGTTTTGCTGGAACTGCCGCAATGATGGGTAATTCAGGATTGCCCATTCCTGAAGTCCTCCTAGTTGGAACCATTGTCTTTCAAATTCTCGGCAGTATTTCCCTGATTTTGGGATACAAAACTCGCATTGGTGCAGTGCTTTTGATTCTCTTTTTAATTCCAGCAACAATTGTCTTTCATAATCCAACTAATCCTGATGAGTTAACAAATTTCTTCAAGAATCTTGGCTTACTCGGCGGTTTATTGATGACGCTTTACGCCGGTGCAGGCCCAGTTAGTATTGACGATCGCCTGGCGGGATATCGTTGATAGAAGGGAACAGGGAACAGGGAACAGGGAACAGGGGGAAGAAGGCAAGAGGCAAGAGGCAAGAGGCAAGAGGCAAGAGGCAGGAGGCAAGGGGCAAGAGGGTCATACCCTTGTTATCGCTCTCTGTTGATGATGCCCAAAAATCGTAATTTAGGAGCAAGAAAAATCATGAAAATTGGCATTGTGGGAACAGGTTTGATGGGGCAACCCATGGCACTCAAACTACTAGAAGCTAACTATGAAATAGTCGCCTATAATCGCACCGCTGCCAAACTAGATCCGATTAAAGCTGCTGGGGGAGTTATCGCAACCTCCCCCGTCGAAGTTCTCCAGCAGGCTGACTGTCTCATCACCATGCTTACCAACGCGGCTGCCATACGCGAAACCCTGCTCAGCGAGGCAACTCAGGGACATTGGACTGGGAAAACCTTACTCCAAATGGCAACCATTGCTCCCAGTGAAAGTCAAGCCCTACAACAAGAGATTGAGGCGGCTGGAGGTGCTTATCTCGAAGCCCCCGTGTTGGGCAGTATTCCCCAAGTCAAAACGGGGGAATTATTGGTGATGGTGGGCGCAACGCCGACGCTGTTTGAGCAATGTTTGCCTATTTTACAAGTGTTTGGCAAAGAGCCAGTTTTACTGGGAGAGGTTGGTAGTGGTTCCGCTGTTAAATTGGCCATGAATCAACTGATTGGGTCCCTAACAACGGCTTTTGCTGCAAGTTTAGCCATGGTTCACCAGCAAGGAATTGAGATTGAGGCCTTTATGGAGATTGTCCGCCAAAGTGCCTTGTATGCCCCCACCTTTGACAAGAAACTCTCGCGGATGATGGCGGGAAATTATGAAAATCCCAATTTCCCCAGTAAACACTTGCTTAAGGATATGAATCTGTTTAGCCGCGAAGCCGAAAAAATGGGGATTGATGCCAAGTTGAGTCAGGCGGTGTCGCAAGTTGTCGAACAGGCGATCGCCCAAGGTTTAGCCGATTCCGACTATTCGGCGTTGTTTGAAGCGGTGAAGGGAGGTTAAGCCATGACAGCGATCGCCCCGGTTCTCTCCTTAGAGGCGTTTTTGCAACAACCCGAACGCAAACCCTATCAGGAATATATCGAGGGGCAAATTATCCCCAAACCCATGCCACAAGGTCGTCACAGCCGTATCCAGCAAAAACTCATTACCGCCATCAATGCGGTGACAGAACCGGAGAAGATGGCCTTAGCCTTGCCAGAATTGCGTTGTAGCTTTGGCGATCGCTCCCTAGTTCCCGATATCGCCGTCTTTCGCTGGCCCAGGATTCCCTTAACGGAAAACGGCGAGATTGGCGATCGCTTCAACGCCGCCCCAGATTGGGCCATTGAAATTTTAAGTCCCGAACAATCTTCGACTCGTGTCGCCAGTAATATTCTCTATTGTTTGGAACATAACACTGAGATGGGTTGGCTGATTGATCCTAAGGAACGACTCGTGCAAGTCTTTGACGGCGATCGCCGCCTCATCTCCATTGAACAGGAGGGCGATCGCCTCCCCACCCCCAACTTTGCCCAATCCCTCAACCTCAACTTGGGAACGCTCTGGAACTGGCTGAAATTGGTCTAAATCAGCCCTTCCCCGCCATTGTTGAACTGCCACAATTCTCGATAGAATAACAAGACTACTACCGTCATCCCCCACCAAAGCTGATCTTGATTCGCGAAGAAACCCTCAATCTCCTGGAATGGCAACGGCTATGCCAACATCTGTCCACCTTCGCCGCCACGAAAATTGGGGCCATCGCCGCTCGACAACTGGCCATCCCCGGCGATCGCCAAAAAAGTCAACAGCTTCTGCAACAAACCCAGGAAGCCTATGCCTTAGAAATGAATCCGCAAACTGGCTTGACATTTGGCGGTATTCGTGATATATGGGAAGCCCTAGAACGGGCCGAGATTGGCGGGATGTTGCAGGGAGACGAACTCCTCAACGTCGCCACCACCCTCTCCGGGGCGCGACAACTGCGGCGAGTCATTGATAATACTGAATTAGAAGTTCCGGTGTTACGCGCGTTGGTGTCGGAGTTACGCACCTATCCCGACTTGGAACAAGAGATTCACCATTGTATCGACGAACGGGGGGATGTGGCCGATCGCGCCAGCCCCCAACTCGAAGGCATCCGACGGCAACTCAAACAGGTGCGCGATCGCATCTATCAAACTCTCAATCGCATCATTCAGCGTCAGGGAAGCGCCCTGCAAGAACATCTCATCACCAGTCGCGGTGATCGCTTTGTCTTGCCCGTTAAAGCCCCCCAAAAAGAGAAAATCCCAGGAATTGTCCATGACAGTTCCGCTACTGGGGCAACCCTGCAACGGCAAGAGAAAAACGCCGAAGAAGTGGTGTTAGGGAAACTCAGCCAAAGCATCGCCGAGGTGATTCCCGATTTAGAGCGTTTGTTGGCGATCGTCACTCAACTGGATTTAGCCAACGCCCGCGCCCGCTATAGCATCTGGTTAGAGGCCAATCCACCCCGCTTTGTCGAAGCCAACCAAGCCACGGAACTGCGCCAACTGCGTCATCCCCTCCTGGTTTGGCAAGAAAAGCATGAACAGGGAAATGCAGTGGTTCCCATTAACGTCTCCATGTCGCCGGAGATTCGCGTGGTGACGATTACGGGGCCAAATACGGGGGGTAAAACCGTCACCCTGAAAACCCTCGGCTTAGCCATGGTGATGGCCAAAGTGGGCTTGTTTATTCCGGCGCGGGAACCGGTGGAACTGCCCTGGTTTTCCCAAGTCTTGGCCGATATTGGCGATGAACAATCCCTTGAACAGAGTTTATCGACGTTTTCGGGCCATGTGCGCCGCATTAGTCGCATTTTAGAGGCTGTGTCGGACGATGAAAATGCCTTAGTGTTGTTGGATGAAGTGGGGGCGGGAACTGATCCGTCGGAGGGGAGTGCGTTGGCGATCGCCCTCTTGCAACATCTGAGCGATCGCGCCCGCCTGACGGTGGCCACGACGCACTTCGGCGAGTTAAAGACGTTGAAATATGAGGATTCACGGTTTGAGAATGCCTCGGTGGAGTTTGACGACGAGAGTTTATCGCCCACCTATCGCCTCTTATGGGGGATTCCGGGCCGTTCCAATGCCATGCAGATTGCTCGTCGTTTAGGATTATCCCCGGAGGTGGTGGATTTAGCCCAGAGTTATGTCCGTTCTGGGATTAGTGTCGATGTCAATGAAACCATCGCCGAGTTGGAAGCACAACGACGGCGACAGGAGACGAAAGCCGATGAAGCCAGTCAGATTGTGGCCCAGGCGGAACGGTTGAATCAGGAAATTAGCGACAAGGCTGAACAGTTACGCCGTCGCGAGGAAAACCTGAAACTGCAACAGGAACAGGCGGTTCAGGCGGCTATTGATGAGGCGAAAGCAGAGATTGCTAAGGTGATTCGTCGCTTGCAACAGGGCCATGCTACCGCTCAGGATGCCCAGAAAGCCACCGAGGCCATGGAGCGCATTCGTCAGCAACAACTCCCCAGTGCCTCGAAACCGCCGAAACCGAAGCCGGGATTTGCCCCGAAGGTGGGCGATCGCGTGCGCATTCCTCGTTTGGGGCAAACAGCGGAGGTGTTGGCCATTGAGAAGGAGGGAGAGTTAACGGTACGTTTCGGGTTGATGAAGATGGAAGTTCCCCTAGCGGATGTGGAATCCTTGTCTGGAGAGAAACCAGATTTGCCTCAAGCAAAAGCCAAAGCTACGGCCACGAGTCAGAAATCCAGTCAGACGGCGGCCCCAGCGGCTACGGTGAAAACGGCCCCGCTGGTTCGCACCTCTGCAAATACCCTAGATGTGCGGGGAAGTCGGGTACATGAAGCCGAACCTCGTTTGGAGGAGGCGATCGCCGAGGCGGTTCCGGTTGGGGGTGCGTTATGGATTATTCATGGCAAGGGAACTGGCAAGTTACGGGAGGGGGTTCATGAGATTTTGGGGCGATCGCCGCATATTAAAAACTTCGAGTTGGCCCCACAGAAAGAAGGCGGCGCGGGGGTAACGGTGGCCTATCTCAAGTAATGCTTGCGGGCGGGTGAGAGGGCGGGTGTTCTATGTTTTTGCTTTCAAACTCGCTAATTGCCTTGCACCCCATCGTGAATTATGGTATGATGTGAAAATATTTGAGAAGCTGTAAGAAATTGCAGCCGAGTGCCTAGATATTGAAAGTCTTTTTAAAGAGACGGTGAAGACGGAATATACGGGTCTTCAGGATATAGGGTGTGATTTGTTGCAGGTTATACAAAATCGTAGGGGACCCCACCCCTAACCCCTCCCAGGAGGGGAGGCCGTTCGCTACAGCAAGGGAAATAATCTGCCATAATTTTTCCTTATCACCCTGAACCCAGAAGACCC
>CAZXWM010000308.1:0-4997 GCA_964644215.1 uncultured Phormidium sp. | reverse complement strand
GGGAGTACCTTTTTCTTTGATCTCGTCTTAGGGTTGGCTGAGGACTGGTCGCTGCAATCCCTGGCACGATATGGTCATATTTTGGGCTATGCTGGCCGGGAACGAACGATTTTAGTGGTGGACGATAAGCCGGAAAATTGCGGGGTGATCCAAAGTTTATTGGAACCGTTGGGGTTTCGGGTGCTGGTGGCCGCTGATGGGAGTGAAGGATACGATCGCGCCTTGGAGACTCAACCAGACTTGATTTTGACGGATTTAGTGATGCCGGGAGACGATGGGTTTTCTTTGATTGAGCGGTTACGCCAAACTCCTCAGTTTCAGGAAATTCCCATTGTCGTCTCCTCGGCGAGTGTGTTTGACGAGGATCGCGATCGCAGTTTGCAGTTCGGCGGGACGGCGTTTTTGCCCAAACCGGTTCAGGCTGAGGAACTCTTAGATCTGTTACAACAGCTTTTAGAACTCGATTGGCATTATGCAGCGACTTCTCCATCCCCAGGGCCGATTCCCTCTCCGCCAAGGGGGGAAACGCCCGAGGCGATGATCGATCAGCTCAAGCTTCCCAATGCTGAGGTGTTGGAGCAACTGTTAGACTGGTCAAAACGGGGGAGTCTCAATCGGATTCGTCGTTGGTCTAAAGAGGCAAGCCGCGAACAAGCGGAGTATCGGGAGTTTGCCGAGATCCTAGGCGATCGCGCCCGACGGTTTCAAGACCGGGCAATTTTATCGCTGTTGCAGGCTGCTCTTGAATCTGCCAAAGTCCAAAGTCTATCAGATTAACAAGACAAATGGGCGAGTAGAGTCTCTCGCATGGTGCTGACAGGAACCGGTTTAGAGGTCACTGATTGCGTCCAGAGGGCTAAGGCCGCTGCACCCTGTTGGACGAGCATTTCGGTGCCGTCAAGGGTCTGTAAACCCTGATTTTGTGCCAATTGTAAGAGTTTAGTGGGGCGGGGAGTATAGATGAGATCATAGACGAGACTGGTTTGGGGAAGACTCGCCAGTTGTTCAACGGAAACGGGAGTGCGATCGCCATCCGTTCCCATCCCGACTGGGGTGGTATTGACTAGCAGATGGGTTTGAGGCAGTAACTCGGGTAAACTGTCCCAGAGATGGGGGTTTAGCTGGACTCCAAGACTCGAACCCTGCCAAGAGTTGGCAAAATGAGTCAGTTTTTGCTCATCCCGTCCGACAACATGAATCGTCCCACAGCCGAGTTGCGTTAACCCCGCCACTACCGCTCGCGCTGCGCCCCCATTTCCGAGAACGACGGCGGTGCGATCGCCCCAAGACGGGTGTTCTAAGGGTGCAATAAACCCCGCCACATCGGTATTCGTCCCCCACCAGCCGCGATCGCGATACATGACCGTATTCACCGCACCCACGGCCTGGGCCACCTCCGTTTGTTGCGCCAGATAGGGGACGATCGCCTGTTTATGGGGAATCGTTACATTGAAGCCGACCACCCCAACCGCTTCAAAGCCCGATAGCGCCGCCTCAATGTCCCGTGAAGCGACGGGAAAAGGTAAATAGACAAAATCTAACCCCATCTCCGTTAAAGCGGCGTTCTGCATGGTTGGAGAGAGGGAATGTTCGACGGGATTGCCGATAATCCCGAGGAGTTTAGTGTGACCGGTTACCATAGCAAGATCTCAAGATTCTGCTTTAAGATTGTGCCGTACTCTCGTAACGGAGACCAGTAAAACGCCCATGGCCCAAGAAATTGAACGCAAGTTTTTAGTCAAGGATGACTCCTGGCGATCGCAGAGTCAGGGAGTCCTCTATCGCCAAGGATATCTCACGGCCGATCCCCATCTAGCGATCCGAGTGCGTATCGCCGCAGACGAAGCCTGGCTAACCATCAAAGGGGCCACCGTTGGGGTTTCCCGATCCGAATATGACTATCCCATTCCCCTGAAAGATGCGCAAGAGATGCTCGACCATCTCTGTGAGAAACCTTTAATCGAGAAATACCGCTATCGCCTCAACGCTGGGGAGATAACATGGGAGATTGATGCGTTTTTGGGGGAAAACCAAGGATTAATTATTGCAGAGGTGGAACTGCATGATGAGGGACAGTCATTTGAAAAACCTCCCTGGCTAGGGGTTGAAGTTTCCGACGATCCCCGCTATTACAACGCCAATTTGGTCAACTATCCTTATTCTCAGTGGGAGGAGTCCGCCGGTTGATCGAGGGGGGAGTTTTGAGAGGCGTTCTCAGAGGCGTTCTGGGACTGGCGATAGCGGCGATAATTGTAACGGCGGAAACGGCCAATGGACATATTTAACTGGGCACCGACCAAAATTGCTAACGCACTCAACTTAAGCCATAACAATAAGACGATCGCCGCCCCGGCTGCGCCATAGTAGAGGTTATAGCTACCAAAGGACGAGACATAGAGGCGAAAGAGACTAGAGACGGCGGCCCAGAGGACTGTAGCGGCGATCGCACCTGGAACGACGGGGGTTCCCCGTTTCCAAAGGCTAGTCCCATAACGGTAGATAAAGGCGAAGGCGATGGCTACCAATGTTAAAGCCAAGGGAAAGGTGAGTTGATACCAGGCTGACATCAATTCCGATTCATATTCTCCCACGCGACCGACGATAAAGTTAACAATAAAGTCGCTGATAATAATCAGAATCGAGGCCACGGCTAACATGAGCATCGAGCCGAGGGTGAGAGCGATGGAAATCAGTTTAGCCTTCCAAAAGGGGCGCGTTTTGCTTTTGGGAACTTGATAGATGCGATCGAGGGCGTTCATAATTGAACTCAGGGCCGCCGACGCAATCCATAAGGCTGCTGCAAAACTGAGGGAAAACAAGCCATCCCCTTTGGGAAGTTCCAATTGGCCAATAAAGCCATCGAGAATGTTCTGAACTTCCTCGGGGGGAAGCATTTTCAGATTTTCGGTAATTAAATCCAGAACCGCGCGTTCGGGGAGGACTTGACCCAAAATCGCGAGGGCGGCCATAATGGCTGGGAACATGGCCAACATGGTGTTGAACGCCACTTCCGAGGAGAGTCCGAATAGCCGTTGGCGACCTACGCCGGTGCAAGTATCGCGAAGGACATTAAACCAATGGGTTTTGAGAAAGCGAAGGGAACGCCGGAAAAACATAGGATAGGCAAGAGCAAGATGAGGTGAGAGAGAATGGGTAGAACCCTACCCGGCTAGATTTCTACCCCACTTTAGTTTATCTTGGCGGTTGTCTCGTGAGGAGATCAGGATAAGAACCGCATCACTAGAAACGCTAAACTAGGGAGAGTTCCTGGTATTGTATGCCCCTGTCTCGTCTGCTGACTCTGATTATTGGGGTCATTGTCATTCTGGCGATGACCATTTGGTTGATCACGTCGTTGAATTGGCTCTATGGTCAAATCGCGTGGTCTGCTAGTCCGTTTTTGGCTAATCTTTTGTTGCTGCTGCTGATTGTTCTGTTGGCGGTGTTGATTGGCGGCTTGGTGTATTATTTGCGGCTGTTGTGGCTACCGTCTGCGTCGGGGAAAGGTTCGGTGCGTCCGCCGGTGACGCTTCCTGAGAAGAAGAGTGATGCGGCGTCGGTGAATCTCAAGGCGGTGCGATCACAGGTTGAGCAAATCCAGGATGAGGTAGCGCGACAGGCCCTGAAGGCGCGATCGCAGGCTATTGAGTCCAATCTCTCTCAGGGTAACTTACAGGTGGTGGTGTTTGGAACCGGCTCGGCGGGGAAGTCTTCGGTGGTGAATGCTATTTTAGGTCGGGTGGTGGGGCGTGTCAGTGCGCCGATGGGAACGACGACGGTGGGAGAAACCTATACCCTGAATCTACCGGGATTGGAACGAGAGATTCTGATTACCGATACGCCGGGAATCCTGGAATCGGGAATTGAGGGCAATGAACGGGGGGAGGTAGCCCGCCAATGGGCGACGGAGGCGGATTTGTTGTTGTTTATTGTTGACAATGACCTGCGTCAGTCGGAATATGAACCGCTGCAAGTTCTCGCGGAGATTGGCAAACGCTCGATTGTGGCCTTTAATAAGTCAGATTTGTATGGCGAGGGCGATCGCGAGGTGATTTTAGCCCGACTCCGAGCGCGATTACGAGGGATTGTGCCTCCGAGTGACATTGTGGCCATTGCTGCGAATCCTCCGGTGGTGCGCCTGGCGACGGGGGAAGCCTTTACGCCAGATCCTGAGATTATGCCCTTGATTCGGCGCATTGTGGCGGTGTTGCGGGCCGAGGGGGAAGATTTGCTGGCGGACAATATCTTGCTGCAATCGCAACGGTTGGGGGATGAGGCCCGCCGTCTGCTGGATGGACAACGGCGACGTCAAGCGATGAAGATTGTCGATCGCTATCAGTGGATTGGCGCGGGGGCGATCGCCATTACGCCGCTTCCTGGGGTAGATTTGTTGGCCACGGCGGCTGTTAATGCCCAGATGGTGGTGGAGTTGGGCAAAGTCTATGGCTGTGAGTTGAACTTAGAACGAGGACGAGAGTTAGCCCTGTCTCTCGGCAAAACCCTGGCCAGTTTAGGGATTGTTAAAGGAGTGGTGCAACTGGTGGCGACGGGGTTGCAGTTTCATGTTGGCACGTTAGTGATTGGGAAGGCGATTCAGGGGGTGAGTGCAGCCTATCTGACTCGTATTGCGGGCAAGAGTTTTATTGAGTATTTCCGCCAAGATGGGGATTGGGGAGATGGCGGCATTACAGAGGTGGTACAACGGCAGTTTGAATTAACACGAAAAGAAGAATTTGTCAAGGCATTTCTCAAGGATGCTGTAGCGCGGGTGGTGGAACCCTTACACCTGCAACGAGATCAGGCGCCAGAACGGGTTAAGGAACCCCTCTGGCAACCGAGAGACACGCCGCCGAGACCTCCGGCTCAGGTTCAAGACCCCCCCAGCCCCAGAGGAGACGATTGGAACCAGCCTCCTCCAAGGGATGATGGTTGGTAGAGGGCGGAGAGGGCGATCGCCCTCCCTTAGATTAGTCCCCGATTCCCGCTATAAACTCCCC
>CAZXWM010000307.1:0-5028 GCA_964644215.1 uncultured Phormidium sp. | reverse complement strand
AGGATCTTGGATACTCAAGTATTGATGGGCTAGGAATTTTTAATCCATTTCAAGCCCCTTGAAAATACACGGCATAACAACCCGGTTGGAGCGGACTGACAGGAAAGTTGGTGTACGTGCAAAGGCTACTGGCAGCCGCTCAACCGGAACGTTATGTTGCCAGCCCCGATAGATTGTCGGTGATGGGAGAGAGGATCCCTTTGGGTCTGGTGACTGAGGATCCCGGTGCTTTTGGGATTGATGGGTAGCCCAACATAACAAGTCACTGCACCCGACCTTGGGGTAGATTACAGATAAGGATCCCTGGTTTGGGGTGGCGGGTGAGTTAAGACGTTATGCCGCAAGTCCTCGGTGGGGTAATTACTTGAAAACTGTCTGCCAGTATTTGGGATCAAGTTGCTTTGAAGCTACCCGCTAGACATGGTTCCTCAACCAGCGATCGCCCTTAAGGGATTCGGAAAATTGATTCAGTCAGTATCTGCAATAGCGCTAAACTCTTATGACAGAGAAGCCCTTAGCCAACCCGATCGCCCCTGATGAAATTAGCCGATATCCTCAAAGACTCAAATTACAAGCTGTCGCAGTTTACGACGGCTGAGATTGAGCAATTAGAACAAACTATTACCCTCAAGCCGTCTAAAAGCGGTGAGGTTCCCTACATGGTTTGTTTGGTTCGCCAGAAGGCGATTAAGCTCATACCAGAGGAGGCAATTCGACAGCTCTATCTACAGGTTTTGACCGATCGCCTGCACTATCCGCTCAGTCGTATTCAGGTAGAGTATGGGTGAACTTTGGGCGGGAGGTGAAACGGGCAGACATTGTGGTGATGGACAAAGATCGTCCGACCACGGTGTATATGCTGGTGGAGCTAAAGAAGCCGAAACTGAAGGACGGGAAGGATCAATTGCGATCGTATTGCAATGCTACAGGTGCGCCGATCGCCGTTTGGACGAATGGTGATCAAATTTCCTACTACCAGCGCAAAGACCCCAATTATTTTGAAGACATTCCAGAGCTACCCAATGCCAATCAAACCCTGGCGGATATTCTTCAGATCAAGTTCACTTTGGACGACTTGATCGCCAACGACAAGTTGGTGAAGGAGAATAAATCCCTTAAGACTTTGATTGAGGAAATGGAAGATGAGGTGCTGGCGAATGCCGGGGTGGATGTGTTTGAGGAACTATTTAAGCTGATTTTCACCAAGCTCTACGATGAGTGGTTTTCTGGGCAGGGCAACCGTCGATCTGCCCGTTCTCTGGAGTTTCGCAACACGGGGCAGACCGAAGCGGCACTGAAAACGAAGATTCAGGATCTGTTCAACAAAGCCAAGAAAAAGTGGGAAGGGGTGTTTAGTGAGGGCGCTAAAATTAGCCTCACGCCGTCTCACCTGTCGGTTTGCGTTTCATCCTTGGAGAACGTGAAGCTGTTTAACTCGAATCTGGATGTGATTGATGAAGCCTTTGAGTATTTGATCAACCAGAGCAGCAAGGGCGATAAAGGACAATATTTCACGCCGCGCTATGTGATTGATATGTGTGTGAAGATGCTCAACCCCAAAGAGCATGAGTATATGATCGATACGGCTGCGGGATCATCAGGATTTCCGGTGCATACGATGTTTCATGTGTGGAAACAGATTATGCAAGATCAAGGACTGGAAGCCAGTCATATGTTTACGGCTGAACCCAAACCGCCAGAGTGCGATGAATATGTAAAAGAAAAAGTATTCTCGATCGACTTTGATGAGAAGGCGGTGCGGGTGGCACGAACGCTAAACCTGATTGAGGGAGATGGAGAACAAAATGTGCTGCATCTCAACACGCTAGATTATGAGCTTTGGGACGAAATTATTAAACAGGAAGACTGGGACGAAACCTATAATCGGGCGTTTTCGCGGTTGAAAAAGCTCCGGACTGATAAAACGAGTTATCAACAGTTTCAGTTTGATGTGTTGATGGCGAATCCGCCCTTTGCCGGAGACATCAAGGAACCGCGAATGATTGCCCGCTATGACCTGGCAAAAAAGCCGGATGGCAAGTGGCAAACCAAAGTCGGGCGCGACATTTTGTTTATTGAGCGCAATCTGGACTTTTTGAAGCCAGGGGGCAGAATGGCGATCGTGCTGCCTCAAGGGCGGTTCAACAACTCCTCGGATAAGAACATTCGAGACTTTATTGCCGAACGGTGCCGCATTTTGGCAGTGGTGGGGCTGCATGGCAACACCTTTAAGCCGCACACGGGCACAAAAACCTCGGTGCTGTTTGTGCAGAAGTGGAATGATGACCCCAACGCTGGCGCACTCTGCCCCCGCCAGGATGACTACAACATCTTTTTTGCCACGATGCAGAAGACGGGGAAGGATAACTCTGGAGACAAGATCTATGTAAAAGATCCGAATAATCCAGGGTTGCTTTTATTGGATGATAATCAACATTTGATTGCGGATCATGACCTGTATAACCACGAAGGACTGACGGAAGACGGTATTGCCGAAGCCTTTATTGAGTTTGCCAAAAAGGAGACCCTCAGTTTTTTTGAACCCAGCCCATCTATGACACCATTTGATGCCGTGAGGTATCAGCGGTTAATGGATGGGCTTGAAGCAGTTGAGATTGCTTTTACTAAAGTTCAAGAAAATAATGATGCTTTGCGGTTCGATAGTGATTTCTTTAAAAAAAGCTACTTGGCTAGCGAAGCTATCGTTAAGCAGAAAGGTTGGTTCCTGCTCAAAGATCAAATACAAAGTGTTAAAAGCTTCGGTGCATATTCTCTTTGCAATCATATTGAGTACCTCGAAGAAGGAATTCCTTTTCTTAGATGTGTAAATATAAAAAATTCACAAGTTGATTTCTCTGATGTTATTTATATCGATGAGAAATCTCATGAATTACTATGGAAATCTGAGGTGAAACCAGGAACAGTCTTGTTAACGATGTCTGGTAGTGCAGGAAATATTGCAATTGCCCATGAAACTTGGGAATATCCAATCAACTCCAATCAGGATATTGCTAAAGTTGACTGTTCTGGAGGAATTAACCCTTATTATCTTTATGGCTTTCTAATAACTGGCTATGGATTCAATCAAATACAAAGGCAATTAGTAGGCAGTGTTCAGCAACATATATTTTTATGGCAAATTGAAAAATTATTTATTCCAGATCTCAATTCTGACTTTCAAGAATTCATTGAGACATTAATCAAATTTGCAAACTCGACCTCTGAGAAATCAAAAGAGTTCTATCAACAAGCTGAGGATTTGCTGTTGGCGGAGCTTGGCTTACAGGACTGGCAACCGACGGAAAAAACCGTTGCGGTCAAGAGTTTTGCGGAGTCGTTTCTGTCCTCCGGTCGCTTCGACGCTGAGTATTACCAGCCAAAATTTGACCAACTGATTGAACGACTTGAAGAAACAGTTGAACTAACGCCCCTTAGAAATTTACTCATCCTTAATCAACGAGGCAAGCAACCCCAATACATTGAAGATGAAGACGAGTATGAATTAGGTTTACCTGTTGTTAATTCCAAGCATGTCCGAGAAGGCGAAGTGATCCTGACAGATAATCGCCATGCCTATTTGCCAGAAACCAATAATCCGCTTACGATTCAAACCGATGATGTGTTAATCAATGGTACGGGCGTTGGCACAATTGGACGCTGTGCCCCTTATCTTTACGAGCCAGAAGCATTGCCAGATAACCACGTCACAATTTTAAGAACGGATTCACTCGATCCGATTTATCTGTCGATTTACCTTAATAGCATTATTGGCAAACTATTTGTTGAGAAGCACTTCAAAGGTTCATCCGGGCAAATTGAGCTATACCCTAACGAAATTGCTCAGTTTTTAATTTGGGAAGCGCCAGACTCTATTCAACAAAAAATTAGAAGCAAAGTTGAAGCGTCTCACCAAAAGCGGGAGCAGTCGAAACAACTGTTAGAAATTGCTAAAACAGGAGTAGAACGGGCGATCGAAACTGACGAAGCTACAGCAACGACCTGGATCAATGAACAGCTAGAAGCCTTGGGGGTAGAACTGACATGACGATTACGGCGATCGAATTACCAATGGAGAAAATTGCTGATTTTTGTTACAAATGGCAGGTGACAGAATTCGCTCTATTTGGCTCAGTCCTGCGCGAAGACTTTCGCCCTGACAGCGACATTGATGTGATGGTGCAATTTCACCCCGATGCTCACCCCACTTTCCGTACTCTAGACCAGATGGAGGCAGAACTTAAAACTATTTTCGATCGAGACATTGACCTGATTACCCGTCAGGGCATTGAAACCAGTCGCAACTACTTACGCCGTCACGAAATCCTTTCCTCAGCCCAGGTGATTTATGCAACGGGATCTTCAATTCTTGCTTGATATGCTGCAATCCGCAGAGCTGATCCTGACCTATACGGCTCAATGCTCAAAGGATGAGTTTGTTGCAAACGTGCAGCTTCAAGATTCAGTCATTCGGCGGCTATTGGTGATTGCTGAAGCGGCAAGGCGGGTTTCAGACACAACCCGGCAGTCGTTACCGAACGTCTCTTGGCAGGAAATCAACGGAATGCGAAATCGGTTGGTGCATGAATATAATGATGTCAACCTCAACATTGTCTGGGATGCGGTTCAGTTTGAGATACCGCCTTTGATTGAGGAACTGAAATCGCAAATTCTACCAGAACCGTAAAGATAGCGGGTGGAGGCGGTTGAAGCGGCATAACAAATCGATGGAGCCGACTGCCGAGAGGTTATCTGTGGGCATCAAAAGTGATCTGCGGCGGCTCATCTCAATAGTTATGTTGCCAGCCCCGATAGATTGTCGGTGATGGGAGAGAGGATCCCTTTGGGTCTGGTGACTGAGGATCCCGGTGCTTTTGGGATTGATGGGTAGCCCAACATAACAAGTCACTGCACCCGACCTTGGGGTAGATTGTTGGACAGGGATCCCTAAGTTTGCAGAGGCGTGTGAGTTAAGACGTTGGGCTGCTTCATATCTTGGTGGGGACGGTACAGCAATATTATTTGTGAGTA
>CAZXWM010000306.1:0-5063 GCA_964644215.1 uncultured Phormidium sp. | reverse complement strand
AGCTCTCGAATCACTTCACCTGGATGTGGAGGGTTGTGCATAAGCATAGCGACACCTCAAGGATAGTCCTCATAATTCACGACTTCGGCATCCTGACCTTCGAAGCGGAAGGTAACACGCCAATTTTTACTGACATCGACTGCCCACATACCAGACCGATTTCCCTTCAGTTCGTGAAGCCGGAGTCCCGGAAGATTCATATCCTGAGGCTGCCTGGCAGCATGGAGCCGACCGAGTATGAGACGGAGTCTTTTCACATGAGATGCCTGAATTCCAGAGACACTTCCCGTCTCGAAGAAGCGTCTGAGACCTTGATGCTTGAAACTCCGAATTATACGCTAGATTGTAACCCGTACTGTTGCAGGTGTCAATTTCATCCGCCATTTATTTGACCTAATTTGAGGCAAAAAACGTCCCGGCGATCGCCACCGCCAACGCATCGGCCGCATCATCAGGTTTGGGGATTTCCTCTAAGTCCAATTCCCGCGCCACGGCTTCCTGAACTTCCAATTTAGAGGCGTTCCCATACCCCGTTAATGACTGTTTTACTTGTCCTGGAGTCAGTTCAATTAAGGGTAGGTTATGTTGAGCTAAGACTAACATCATGACCCCCCGAGCTTGGGCCACCATAATCAAATTGCCCATACGATAGAAAAAGAGCTTTTCAACCGCTACCAGTTGCGGGGAAAACTGCTCACAGAGAGCGTGTAAATCCTCATAAATGGTTTGGAGACGATCGCCAATCGGTTGTTTAGCCGGGGTTTGGATAATGCCAAAATCAAGGGGCTTGAGGCGATCGCCCCCATCAGAGACGATCGCCCCAAACCCCAAACGCGCCAACCCTGGATCGAGTCCTAATATACGTGGGTTAGCGGCTGTCATCAAGCGTTCACCCAATTAGTTCTCATCCATGGGAATCCCGAAAACCTCAGAAAACACCTTCTGCACCTTAGTCCCCGAGTCAATAGTTTCCATGGGATCTTTGCGTAGGCGGTGACGCAGACAGAGGGTGATAATCCGACGGATATCATCCACCGTCACCTCAGTCCGGCCTTCAAAGGCTGCTAAAGCTTTGGCGGCGCGGTTGGTGACAATATCGCCCCGCAAGCCATCGACATCGAGTTCGGCACAGACTTGAGAAATCTGCACTCGCAACTCATGGTTAATCTCAACGGAAGGTAACAGGCTTTGGGCTTGCAGCAATCTCTCCTGTAACTCCTGTTGCGTCTCGTGGTGGTCACTGAGATAGTCTTGGGGGTTGCGATCGAACTGCGATCGCTCCTCAACGATTTTCACCCGCAACTCAGGATCGCGCACGGTGCGAATTTCAGCGTGCATCCCAAACCGGTCTAATAACTGGGGTCGTAATTCCCCTTCCTCGGGGTTCCCGGACCCCACCAGCACAAAACTAGCCGGGTGGCGAATCGAAATTCCTTCGCGTTCGACGGTATTCCAACCCGAGGCGGCGGAGTCGAGCAGTACATCCACCAAATGGTCATCAAGGAGGTTGACCTCATCGACATAGAGGATGCCCCGATTGGCTTTGGCTAACAGTCCCGGTTCAAAGGCTTTTACCCCTTCCGAGAGGGCTTTTTCAATATCAATGGTTCCACAAACCCGGTCTTCCGTCGCCCCGAGGGGTAAGTCAATCATGGTGACCTTTTTCTTGGCCACGGGGAGGGTTTCGCCGCGAGTGAGGCGATCGCGCACCTCGTCACTCATCAATTCAGGATTCTGAGGGTCACTGCTAAAGGGATCGTCGGCGACGACTTCCATTTCCGGGAGTAAGTCCGCCAACGCCCGAATTGTGGTGGATTTTCCAGTTCCGCGATCGCCCATAATCATCACCCCACCCACTTTCGGGTCGATGACATTGAGCAACAGAGCAAGTTTCATTTCCTCTTGTCCCACAATCGCCGTAAAGGGAAACACGGCACGGCGACGGGGCTGAGTCGAGACAATCGGAGTAGCGTCGGCAGTTACAGTCATGCGAGTTTAAAGATAGTTTTCGCGTCGGCGTTGAGTTAACAGGTGAGGCTATTGATAACGGTGATGAGGGACTCTCAACGACACCCATCACTTCGGGGGATTCCCAAAAAATAACCATCCTCCATTGTACCCCGAGCCGCGAGTCCCCCTACGGTCTAACCAGGTTTGCTGAGCCAAACTGGGCCGGGACATCCACCTCACCGACATAGATTCCTAGGGCTTGGGCGGTTTGTACCAAATCCCCTTCTGGGGTAATTAGACGGGGGCTACGGGCGCAGACTTCATCGAGGGAGACCGATCGCACCCGGCCATTTTGCCAGACCACCATCTGACCGAACTGTTCCTGGGCCACCAAATCCACGGCCCCCTTACCTAACACCGAGGCCAGAACTCGGTCAAAGGCAGAGGGCATCCCCCCTCGCTGCACATGACCTAAGACACTGACACGCGCTTCGATGCCATTATCGGTGCAGCGACAAATTTGTTCAGTGACATATTCGCCAATTCCCCGTAGGCGCATTTCACCCTGAGCGTCACGATATTCCCGAGATTCCCCGGAGAGGGTTTTCGCGCCTTCGGCCACCAAGACAATGGCGAATTTATGACCCCAGCGATCGCGCAACTCACTGATTTGACGACAAACCCCTTCTATGGTATAGGGGATTTCCGGCATCAGAATCACATCGGCTCCCCCAGCAATCCCCCCATGTAAGGCGAGATGGCCGGCGGTGCGGCCCATGGTTTCTAGGACCATGACGCGATCGTGACTCGCGGCGGTATAACTGAGTTTATGTAGGGCATCAACCAGGGTATTGACGGCCGTATCAAAGCCAATCGACGATTCCGTCAACGCCACGTCATTGTCAATGGTTTTGGGAATCCCAACTAGGTTCCAATTCCCCTGACGGGCCAGTTGAGAGAGAATCGCCAAACTTCCGTCGCCGCCAATACTAATCAGGGCATCGAGTTCTAGGGCATGATAGCCGGCAATAATCTCCTCGGCGCGAGCCTCCGTCGGGCCTCGGTTAATCGAACCTAGAATCGTTCCGCCTGTACTTAACATCGGGTCAATTCCCCGCATATCCAAGCCGTGGACATTCAGAGCAACGGCTTTGCGTTTGAGGAGTCCCTCTGTAGCGTAAGGAATCCCCAGAACGTCCCAGCCATAGGTCAGTGTCGCATGGCTGACAACGGCTCGGATGGCGGCATTGAGCCCAGGACAATCACCGCCACTGGTTAAGATTCCAAGGCGTTTCGGTGTGTTCATGATCTGTTGTTAAACCTCGTGGGAGACGCAGCCCAGGCCTGTTCTTACTTTAAAATAAATTCCTAAATTTTGGTGATTTGCTTGGTTTTTGTTTAGACTTCTTTAGAATTGATTACTTTACCCGTCACCTTAGCTTGTAGACTTGACAAAAAGACAGAAATGTTCTTAGGAGCAGATTTTACGGTAGAGAAACCGAGTTTCTCCGAGAAACCCGGTTTCTGGATGCGTTGGGGAACCGTTTTTTTTAGGATCTCGGTCATTCCAGCCAACTTGTTATAGAACCCGGTTTCTTGGCAGTCGTCTTTACAATCAAGTCAAAACGTTAGCTAGTCTTCATCAATTCGATTTTCTAAGTCTTGAATACAAGTTTTTACTTGAGCTTTTAAGTCCGGTAATTTATCACGATTGTGTATGATATTCCAGACGGTTTCTAAATCAATTGTAACGCTTTAGCAAGCGATCGCCCCATGGAAAAATAAGAGAGCGATCGCATGAATGGAAATCCCAGAAACCAGGTTTCTTTAAAATACAATCGAGCCAACTTTCGGAATACCCACTCCCTGACTCAACGAAGGGAGATATTGGGATATCGTCACCGACATCGCAGGAACGGAACTGGACTGTGCTGTCGCACTTCAGCATCGAACACCGCCTGGGAGAAGTAACCGCCGTAGAAACCGACGGGACAGAGACTATCCTCACCGTAATGACGGAAGAAAAACCGCGTTAGCTCGATGCGGACTTCCGTCAAATAGTGCCAAAATATCTATTTTATTGTGCTTAATTTATGAGGGCAAAACTTGAAATCCAGCTTGAATAAAATGCCGGTCTAAGGTTAATGCTGTCGCAATTTCTTGTTGTTCCATGACGACAAATGACAAACAATCTGTTAGAGAATAAGATTTGTCTTTGTATTTTTTGAAGTACTGCCATCCCAGCCTGAATAGATTGTTGTCTATCTGGATTAATTCTATGTCGGGACTCTTTAAAAGCCGTTCCCCAACCTCGATGGCTTTAGAGTGGAGATTTCGACTATTGAAAAATGTGACCGTTTCATCGAAAATATAGGTGGTGGTGAATACATAAGGTTTGGATTTAGCTAAAGTCAGCCAACTTTGTAAAACTTTCTGATGGGCGTCTTCATTGACAATTTCCAAAGCCAGAATATAGCTTGTGTCCAAAAAATAGGCGTTTTTCATTGGGTGTTTTTCATTGATCGTACAGGTAGCGATCGTGGTTGATTGCGCCATCTTTCACATCGCACTCTACAGGATTGGAACCTAACTTCCAAATTGAGGATGTTTCTGGAATGACCGTAATGATGAGTTTATCCTCTTTTTGCACAATCTCAAATTCTTGGTTTTCTCCCAATAATTCTTTGGGGATTAATAAGCCTTGTTCGGTTGCTGTTAATTTCATGTTTGATAACCTGAACTAATTTTGTTTGTTGATTGTTGTGATTAACTTATTTTTAAAATGGATGTACAAACTATCTACAAAAAGTTTCTCTTGCAAAGCAGTTATTCCATGTTTTTAACTACAGGCTAGTTCAAAAAACAATCTTGGCTTAATTATAGCCTCAGGATTGCGGATTAAAGCTTAAAAAAATACAAAGTTTTGCTGTCGCTTGACTCGCAAAACGATGGCTTCCGTATAAGTTGCTAGAGGTGGACAACCTGGTTTAATACTAATTGTTGTTGCTGTCGTGCATTTGAAAAACATCCCACGCCAGTCGTCCTAAATCTATCTTTACATTGTTAGGGTCGAGATGGGTATCGCTACCCACCCCTCCCATTCAAAACTGTAC
>CAZXWM010000305.1:0-5086 GCA_964644215.1 uncultured Phormidium sp. | reverse complement strand
ACCCTGCATGTCAATCGCATTCTTCCCGACGCTCCCCCGACCGGGTAGAGCGCGGAGCTGCTGCGATTGAAGCTCAGTTAGAAGCATTAACCGGCTTAACGGACGACGGCGCGGCTGGCTTCCATGTCAATGGGTTTCATGAAATAGAGTTTCACGAATTGCAGACCATTGTTAGCTAACAGGGGCAGTTTCTTGAAGAACTTGACCACACCCGGCCCGTTGGAGTTGTCAATCTCGCGGAGTTTGGCGTTGTTGGCCACACAGCGATCGAGACGACCGTAAAACTGCGGATTGTTGACATCGAGTTTAATGGGGAAGACCCGAGCTGCGGTTTCGTTGGTTTTCTCAATCACTTCGATGTCATACTCACGGGCATCGAGGCCAATCGTTTTGTAGAACCCTGACCGTTGTATGTCATTGAGGTACATCGTAGCGAAGACCGACAGCAGGAAGAAGCGACTCCAGAGACGGGCTTTCCAATCATTGAGATATTGGGGTTGCGCCCGCATGATGGCATCAAAGAAGTCACCATGACGGTTCTCATCCTGACACCAGTTCTCGAAGAAGCGGAAAATCGGATAAATCCGGTCTTCGGGATGCTGTTCTAAATGGCGATAGATGGTGATGTAGCGCCAGTAGCCGATTTTCTCGGAGAGGTAGGTGGCGTAGAAGATGAACTTGGGCTTAAAGAAGGTGTATTTCTTGCTCTTGGTGAGGAAGCCGAGATCTAACTGTAGGTTGAAGTCAGACATCGCTTTGTTGAGGAAGCCTGCATGACGAGCTTCATCGCGCGACATCAAGTTAAAGCCCTCGGCCAGCACCGGGTTACGACCTTTGAGACGCCGTCCTAGCTCTTTGTAGAGCAGGAATCCGGAAAATTCGGCCGTGCAGGAACGTTCTAGGAACTCAATAAACAGGCGACGTTCCTCTCCCGTAATTTTGTCCCAAGACTGGTTGAATTCTTCGTCCCGAACAAAATGATGTCGGTTGTAGTCAACTCGGAACTCCTCGATAATGGCTTGGAGTTCGTCTTCGTTAACCGAGATGTCCATTTGGGCCATCTCGTCAAAGTCGGTGGTGTAAAACCGAGGGGTGAGAATTGTATCCTTAGCGGGGGTTTTAACCCCAGGACGAGCCTCATCGGCGACGGGTCGTTGAACGGAATCTACCATAGGATGTTTAACTCGTTTCCTATTACTGCGATCGCGGGCTTGTTTTAGATTTAGACCGTGACGAACGGGGGTTACGTCCGCCAGGGGTCGGCGAATGCTAAAGGTTTGCCAAAATTGCGCCGAAATTACTATTGGTTTTCAGTGTACCAATGTTGGGAGAGGGAGACGCGGGGAATTTCGTTAAAAGTTATAACAATCTGCAACATTCCGTTACAAAACCGAAATGCGGCCAATTTGTCACAATGGGAGTTGAGCGCGATCGCCCGCTGTCTGACCTCGCTCGACAGTTTTCTCGGCTCACCACGTCGCCTTGACGCTTCCCCTTGACGTTTTCTGTACCAGCACCAGCAATGACGTTTTGCCTCAATCCCGACTGTCCCCAGCCCCAGAACAGTAACACGGCTTCTATCTGTGCGACCTGTGGTTCTCCGCTCTTGGTGGGGGAGCGTTACCGTCCCCTGCGGGCGATCGCCGTGGGTGGATTTGGCCGCACCTTTCTCGGGGTTGATGAATACAAGCCCTCGAAGCCGCCCTGCGTCATCAAACAATTTAGCCCACGGGAGCAGGGAAGCCAGAACCGCGATCGCGCGGCGCAACTGTTTCAGCAAGAAGCCACACGCCTCGATGAACTCGGTAGCCACCCGCAAATCCCCAACCTCCTGGCCCATTTTCAATGGAACCAACGCCAATATCTAATCCAAGAATTTATCAACGGCTGCAACCTCGAAGACGAACTGCAAAGCGCCGGTTGCTTGAGCGATCGCGAAATCCTCGCCCTTCTCAAAGACATCCTACCGGTGCTTCAGTTTGTCCATGATCACAAAGTCATTCACCGGGACATCAAACCAGCCAATCTGATTCGCAGTCAGAATGGACGGCTATACCTCGTCGATTTTGGCGCCTCTAAACTGGCCACCGCCGCCAGTTTAGCCCTCACGGGAACTACCATTGGCTCAGCCGGCTATGCAGCTCCGGAACAGGCGATGGGAAAAGCGACCTTTGCCAGCGATATCTATGGTCTGGGCGTCACCTGTATCCATCTGCTAACGGGAATCCCCCCATTTGATTTGTATGACAGTAACGATGGCAAACTACGTTGGCAGGATTATCTCGACCAAGGACGACGCGCTGACCCCCATTTTCTCAAGGTCTTAGACAAAATGGTGGAAACAGCGACAAGCCGACGTTACCGTTCGCCGGCGGCGATTCTCTCGGACTTAGAGAATCCTCGTCCGAACTATGTCCCCCAATCCACGGTGAGTTCCGCCACCCCGGCTTCAGTGACCACCGACTCTCCTCAGCCGAGCTATTCCCTATCCGAGCCGTCTAATCTAGCTCGTGCTACGGCTGAGGGGGAGGAAACTCCCGAATATCAAGCTCGCGTTCGCACCAGCTATTTTTTGTGGTTAATTGCCTTTTTTATCGGCTCTACGGTTCGTCCCTTAAAGGGCCTACACCGCTTTTATAACGGCAAAATCCTTACAGGATTTCTCTGGATGATTCCAGGGATTGGGGAAATTGGCGGCTTAATCGATTTATTTCTGATTCCGGGGATGGCGCAGGAGCAGGAGGAGAAAATTCGGGCTAATTTAGGGGTATCTGATTCAGGGGTGCCGCTAATGCCTCAAACCTCGATTAGTCGGGTTTTACCCAAGGCGACTCAGGATGAACAGGTGATGAAGCTGCTCGAGGTCGCCCAACGCCAGGGGGGACAACTGACGGTTACGCAAGCGGTGATGGCGACCGGGTTGTCCTTTAACCGGGCCGAGACACTGTTGATGGAGTTAGCGAAAACGGGATATGTGGATGTGGGCAATGATGAGACCACGGGGGCGGTAGTCTATCGCTTTCGGGAGTTGTGAGGGTCGGCTAGGGGGCTACTGACGCGCGATGGGGGCGATCGCCGCCGCCCAGCCTTGAGCGCCTGCATGGGGGGCAATCTCGGCTTTGAGATGGCTCAGGCCCGGATGAATGAGTCCTTTGTTGTTGGGGATAATGATGGGGCGATCGACCATTTGCAGCATCTCTAAATCATTGGGACTGTTTCCTAATCCAACGGTCGTTAGAGGACCCGAGTGCTGATACTGTTCAATTAGCCAGCGAACGGCCGGGCCTTTGCCGGCTTGTTGGCCAATAAGATGGGAGAAGCGATCGCCGACGACAACGCGAACCCCCAACTCAGCCGCCGCCGCCTCAATCGCTTCGGGGGAGAGGTCTCGTGGCGTCACGAAGGGTTCACTAAAGTCACGAGTTTGGGCCTGTCCCGCCGCCTCAGGAGACAATCCCGTGATGGCGGTGAGATCGGCAACGGTCAAATCTCCAAACCCTTGTAACTGCACCCCAAGCCGTTGACTCAGTTGTGCTAAGGCTGAACGAGCTTCCTGATAGAATCCGCCAAATCGCTTGAGCTGATACCCCTGCCAGGATTCGGTCTCGCTCAGTTCAAAGCGACTGTCATCCGGGTGAATCAAGACGCCACTGCCGTTTTCAACGATGAAGGGTGATTCTAATTGCAACTGCCCGAGTAGCGATGCGACTTCAATGCGGGTTTTACTGGTGACGGGGATGATGGGAATGTTCTGTTGTTTGAGGAGGACGAGGGTGGGGATGGCCTCGTCAAAGCGGTAATCATGGCTATTGAGGAGGGTTCCATCGAGATCAGTGAAAATAACGACAGTCATCAGGGGTTCGCTTGATTGGGGATTGGGGTTAGCCGCCGCTGACGGGAGGGATGAGGACGACTTCATCGCCGTCTTGCAGAGGCGTCTGGGGGCTGACAAACTCTAGGTTAATGCCAAAGCGGGTTAGATCGCGCCAATTCTGAAGCTGGGGATGTTCGGCAATGCAGCGCTCTAAGACCTGGGAGACGGGACTGTTGGCGGGGAATTGCCAGGTAAGTTGGTCAACTTGATAGGCCTCTTGATAGGCGGCGAAGAGTTTAACGATAATGGTAATTGGCTCAGTCATGGCTTCGCTGATTGGCTCGATCAGGGTCTGGGGGGGTGCGAGTTTGGAGAGAGGGGACTATAATTTTGATTATTGTACTTAAACGTAAGACCTGAAGGGAGTTGTATGGGTCGTGGAGGCAAACGGTTTGGCGCAGGTCGTCCCCCAGGAACGGGAAAATATGGGGAACCCACGAAGGCGATGCGCCTACCGATCAGTCTAGCTGACCAACTCGGCGATGTTTTGGCCACCTGGGATCGCTCACGATTCGAGGCTATTGTGCCACAACTCAAACGCTTGCGGCAGAGAGGGGAGGACTGGCCGCGTTTACCGCTCTATTCTCAGGCGGTGGCGGCGGGGTTCCCGAGTCCGGCGACGGATGAGATTGAGGAAAATTTGGATCTCAATCAGTATTTAACGACTCACCCGGAGGCGAGTTTTTGTGTTCGCGCGATGGGGGATTCGATGATTGAGGCGGGGATTCAGGCCGAGGATTTGCTGCTGGTGGATACGGTTCCTGAACCCGAGGACGGGGATATTGTGATTGCGGTGGTGGATGGGGAACTGACGGTGAAACGACTGCGCTGTCAGGGCGATCGCCTGGCTCTGGTTCCCGAAAACCCAGAGTATCCGATTCTCTGGCTCACCGAGGCGATCGAGTTTTATCTTTTGGGGCGAGTCACCCATGTGATTCACGCTCTCTGATAGAGCGCTGAGGTTGGAGGCTGAGGGCCGCGGGTTGGGGTCTCGCCGTCACTCTAGGCAAAAAAACTCACGCTTCGGGGGATCTGCTACGACAATTCCTTTACAATGTCTTAAGAGAAGTTTGAAAAGCCCTAACGAATTGTAAGGAGTAGGCATGGTTAGCCTCGATCGCGTCGCAGACATTATCCGAACGGAACTCGGTGAAGCCGAAGTGCAGGTTCGGGACCTCACGGGTGGCGGAGATCACCTCGAAGCCGTCGTGG
>CAZXWM010000304.1:0-5108 GCA_964644215.1 uncultured Phormidium sp. | reverse complement strand
CCCAAACCGGCTCCCCAAATCGGGGATCGTATGTTACATTTATAGGTAAGGATTGTTGTAACTCCAAAACTATCAACACGCAGCTCAGGTTGTTGGGAGTCTGTTGAAGAGACCAGATCGTTAACGCCTGTCCTTCCCTGTAGTTTCGGCTCAGGCTGAGAGGAGAGTCAGATTGGTGTTTGCCTATCTGTGCCGCGAAGGTCTCGACGACGACCTCAAATCCGTAGCTACCCGAGTGTCATCGGTTAGGACGGTGTCCTGTGCTGCGCAGTTACTTGGAACTTAATGAGACTCGTCTGTTCTGGCAGGCGCTCGCTCCATCCTATCCTCAGTTGCACTAGGTGACTCGCTGATGTTGTCGCCTGGCAGCTTGCGGAATCTGCGTCATTTTGGCTGCGGGTTCACCGCTAATTTCTCGATCTCGTTTATCCCTGCGCTTCTCACGTTCTGGCTGCCCTATGACTTTTGACGACCTTCCACTCACGATTTTACTCCTCGCCACCGGCTACCTCATTTCGGTGCATCTCCTTCTCCGTTTTTTTAGTCGCAATCCGGGAGAGTCCCGAACCTCCTAGCCCGTCCTGAAATCGTGGCGATCGCGTCACCTCAGGACCGAAACTTCCCAGGGTTCAACTCTGGGGAGTTTCCGCTCAGCTTAGCTAATTCGCCGATCTGAAACGGTGACAGAGCCGCTGGGCAACCCTGCCCAGCCATAATTTTGGCTGCTAACGTACCATTATAGCATACTCTCAGGACATTCCTGGAGAGCGCCTAGATTTGTGGGATTTCTTCAGAGACCGGCTGTCTTGAGGCGAGGACGAGAAGGAAATCACCTGAGCTTGACTGCCTTCTCGGGCCACGCGAACCAATAAACCCGCCGCCATTAAACTAGCAATGGCCGAACTGCCACCATAACTAAACAGAGGTAGGGGGAGTCCCGTGGTGGGCAAGGTTCCCGTAGCGACACCGATGTTAATAAACGACTGGCCAATTAGAGCCACCATGACCCCAATCGCCACCAGTTGGGAGATGATATTGCGGGCATTCATCGCCACCCGCAAGGCCAAGGTTCCGTAGGCGATGAGGAAGCCAATCAGTAACAGGCTACCAACAAAGCCAAATTCTTCGGCAAAGACCGCGAAAATAAAGTCACTATCTTGAATGGGAAGATAAGACAATTTTTGTTGCGACATCCCGAAGCCATGGCCCCAGATTCCTCCAGAACCAACGGCCAGCAAACTTTGAACTAATTGGTAGCCATCGCCACTCCTGTCCCCCCAAGGATTTAGAAACGATAAGACGCGTCGCCGTTGATAGGCTTTGAAGGTGAGACTCAAGCCAGCCAAGAGTAATCCACCGCCAGCGGTTCCCAAGAGGATGCGATAGGGAATCCCGGCGGCTAGAGCCATTAACCAGAGCATCATGCCACACATGGCCGTGGTACTCAGGTTGGGCTGCAAGATAATACAGCCTAAAATCAACAGGAGAACGACTAACCAAAACAGCCGTTTGCCGACGGAGAGATGATTCCAACGGCCAAAGACAATCGCTCCTTGCAAAATCAGGAAGGGTTTGATGAGTTCCGAGGGTTGAATCGGGATAAAGCCAATGGAAATCCAACGAGTTGCCCCGTTGACGGTGGTTCCTAATCCGGGGACTAATACCAATAGCAGTAATCCCAGCAGAACTAAAACCCCCCAACGGGCGATCGCCAAACAGCGATGAAGGGGGGTATGCACAACAGCGTTAAAAACCACCAACCCCACCACAAGCCAGAGGAGTTGACGTTTAAAGTAGTAGATTCCATCTCCAAGTTCTAAGGCCGCCTTGGCATAGGAGGCGGAGAAGAGGACGAGCAAGCCAACCCCAAGCCAAACCAGGGTTAGCCAACGCAACAGTCGGGCTTCCCAACTCCATTGGCTAACCGAGGTGTCATACAGGGGAATCAAAGACCACAACTTCACAGGCAGACAAATAGTAAGAGTAGGTTAGGCAGTATTCTCTAGCATATCGTCTCCCTTGTGCGCCAGGTTCGTTTCTTTAACTAAGAGGGCTTGGGTGGATTGTAACGCCAACCGACAGCGTCGCGCGATCGCCCAGAAAATACGACGCAGACGGGTTAAAATTTGTCCAAACTCAGAGACGAGCTGGTCTCCGTCAGAGACATCCCGCAAGGTCTTAATCGGCTGGGTTAACAGCGAGTCCTCAGTTGCGGTGGGAATCGAAAAGGTCAACAGAGGTGGATGACCCACTGGTGTTGACATGACCCAACCGGATACTGGAGCGCGGCGAACAACACCCAACTGATTAGACATGGACCAGGATTGGGGAAGGACGGAAAAAATGGCAATAAGCAGACAAACCGAGACGACCGCCAAATACCTCAATGGCGATAAATGAACGTTCACAAGAGCGAATAATCCTCGAAAGACAACATAGACCACATCCGCAGGTTCAGCACTCTAAGGCGTGAAGGATTCAATATGTTCAACAGACGTCAACAGGGAACCCATCCGACATCCGTCGAAGAGAGTCTCCCGCTTGCCGTTGTTGTCCAGTCCCACTTGCATCCGTTGCGTTGCACAATACCGAGGCGATCGCTCTCTCACGAGAGTAGTTTCGTCTCAACCCAACGACAGCTGATTGGGTGGGATGGCGTCAATTCTAGCGTTAGCTCCTAAATGAATCTCTAGCTCAAGACACTTGAGACTGGAGAGCCGAGCTCACCTCAACGGGTCTGATACCGTCAAGGTCGCGCCTTAGAACGCCTGCATCTCGAATGATTGATTTCTACTCCCTATTATAGCAAGTTTTGCCAGAGTTGTGGGGCAATTTACACGGTTTTTGCAAATTCTTTTTGAGGGGATTGGGCGATCGCCATTCAAGATTAACTTCAATATGGTCAAGACAATGCTCAAATTTTGGGGCTTCCCCGCGAAAAGCTAAAATCGATCAGAAGTTGCCAGTCATCGCCTTCGTAGAGAATATAAATCTGTTGGATAAACTCCCGAAAATAAAAGCGGCGTTCCGTTTCCGTCAAATCCCACCAAAACTGTGGCAACGACACCGTTTTCGCAGTTTCCCGTAAATTCACCGGAGTCAACTCAGCCAGTTGGGACTGACATTGAGAGATTTCAGCTTCGAGATGATAACGTCGTAGGGCGAGAGTTTCCGGGTCGAGAATGCCGCGATCAAGAAGCTGGGGTAAATCCCTTAGCACCTCTTGTTTGCGGCTAATTTGCTCCTGTAGGGCCTGTTTGCGGCCATCATCCTCAGGAAGCGGTAACCCCGTCGCCAACCGTTGCAAATCTCGACAGACTTGTTCCACCGTGCGCCGTAACACCTCGTCATAGGAGAGTCCCTTACATTTGGGAGTTTGAGGACAAGCCTTGGGACGGAGATAAAGATACTCGCCAGGGTGATGACGGCGAGTGACCCGGCTCACCGTCAAACCACAACCGCAGCCTTGACAGGAGACTAACCCCGCCAACGATCGCGGCGCACTAGCGGTACGGGTAGGAAGCCGGCGATTGCGTCGTAGCAGGCGATCAACTTGCGCCGCTTCAGCGCGGCAGAGAATCGCGACATGGGTATTGGAGAGAACCCGTCCATCGTTGTAGGCCAAATCGCCGCGATAGACCGCACTGGTTAACCAACGTCGTCCCGTGGTGACAGAAATGCGTTTTCCGTAGCGTTGCGCGATGTAACGAACAGCTCCCCGCAGCGACCCATAGAGGAGAAAATGCTCAAAAAAGGCTTTCACTACCGGAGCGGTGCTACGATCGAGGCGATAGCGATCGCCGCCGCGCAAATAACCATAAGGCGCTTTACCCGGAGGCGGATGACCGTGAAGCCGTTGCTGCTGATGACCCCGCCGCAACCGTTGACGATGGGTTTCCCGATAGAGATGTTGCAACCCCTCCCACAAGTCTAGGGGGTCTTCAGGACAGATCTGCATCGCCATTTCCCCCGTGGCGACCACCTTCACTCCTAGCTGCTGAAACCTCTGGAGATGCTCAGAAATCGTCTCAACGGTATCTCCCAAATCATGCAACTGATGCAGCAAGAGATAATCCACAGGACTTTGGCGACAATCTTGCAGGAGTTGCTGTAGTTGCGATCGCCCCCCAAGATCACAATACCACTGCTGCACCGGTCCAGAATCAGGCGTTTCTATCTCCGGGAGCGGCTCATCAGGACTGAGGCGATAGGAATAAACAACAACCTTCATTCGGCAACCTTCATTCCGCGCTAAGTTCAATGATATTGCCATCGGGGTCTCGGGTAAACAGCGCCGGTCGTCCCGACGCACTTCGTTGCACCGGACAACCGGCGGCTTGTAAACGTTCCAGGGTGAGATCGAGGTCATCAATCCCAAAGGCCACATGAGGATTACGACCCCATTTCTGGGAGGCCAAGTCCGTCGAAGGGGAATCCGAGACAATCAGATGTAATTGCATGGCCCCAATTTGATACCAAGTTCCCGGAAATGACAGGGGCCGTTCCACCGGCGTTAGTCCCAAAACCTCACTATAGAAGCGTTCCGCACGGCTGAGGTCAGAGACAAGAATGGCAGTATGTCGATATCCAGTAATGCTCATCAGGGCGATCGCCAATTCTAAACAAAGAGTCAGTTCCAACAGCAAGGGAAGACAATCAACTCTACCCAAAAGTATACCAACAGGCACATCCCAGCAAACCCCCCCTATTCCCCATTCCCTGCTCCCGCCAAAATAAGGCAAAATACCAGGAGTCCGTCAGACGTAATACCGCCGTGAAATTTGCCTTCATCCTCGACCCCCTAGCCAGCCTCGAACCCGGTCACGATACCACCGTCGCCTTCATGGAAGCCGTCCAACATCTCGGCCATGAAGTCTGGACCACCCAAGCCAACCAATTAGGTGTCGTCGCGGGAGTCGCCTATAGTTGGCTATCTCGGGCCACCCTAACCCCCGTCGAAAAGCATGACGGTCATTGGCAGGCGGCCAAACCCTGGTATGAGGTCGAATCCCCCATCTGGCAGCCCCTAGAAACGATGGACGCGGTGTTAATGCGAACGGACCCGCCGGTGAATGTTCCCTACCTCTATGCCACCTATGTACTGGATT
>CAZXWM010000303.1:0-5158 GCA_964644215.1 uncultured Phormidium sp. | reverse complement strand
TCAGTGTATCGAGGTTTGGCGATCGCGAAAAGCCTGACCCTCGGCGGCGATCGTTCTTCCTGAACCCCCATATCGGAACTCTCAGTCTATGATAGGGACAACATAAAACCTTTTTTAAGATTACCGGCGTTACAACCAAGACCTTAGGCACAGATATCAATGACTGGGCAATTCGCGTTAACGGATCGACAACAACAGATTCTCTGGGCGACCGTCCGTCACTATATTGCGACGGCGGAACCGGTCGGCTCTAAATCCCTCCTGGATGACTATAATCTCAGTGTAAGTTCCGCCACCATTCGCTCAGGAATGGGACTTCTCGAAAAAGCGGGGATGTTGTATCAACCCCATACCTCAGCCGGGCGGATTCCCTCAGATTTCGGCTATCGCGTCTATGTCGATTATCTGATGACCCCTTCCGATACCCTCGCCGATCGCGCCCAACGGCTATTTGCAGAACGTCTCAATTGGGAAACCTGGAGTCTCGAAGCCGTGTTACGGGGGGCGGCGCAAATTCTCTCGACCCTCAGCGGCTATATTGCCCTCATCTCTCTCCCGCAACTTTACACCGCCAGTTTGCGCCATTTGCAACTGTTGCAAGTTGACCCTGGTCAGGTGATGCTAATTGTGGTCACCGATGCTTATCAAACCCAATCGATGTTAATGAGCGTCCCCAGTTCCAGTGAGGGGACTGAGGAAGACCTCGATCCTGAGATTCTCGATCGCGAACTGCAAATCCTCTCCAATTTCCTCAACAGTCAGTTACGAGGGAAAACCATCGCCGATTTAGCGGCCTTAGATTGGGGCGAACTCGATCGCCAATTCCAACATTACGCCGATAGCCTCAAAACCCTATTTGTGGATTTGGCCCAACGCCTCGAACCTCCTACCATTAGCCCCATGGCCATTAGTGGGTTAGCCGAAGTCCTCCGACAGCCCGAGTTTACCGAGTTGCAACAGATCCAGTCTCTCGTGCAACTTCTCGAAGAGGAACAAGAACAACTGTTTCCCCTGATGTTTGAACCCTCAGAACCCCTCGGGGGCGATCGCCGCGTCAATGTCCGCATCGGTGCAGAAAATCCCCTCGAACCGATCCGATCCTGTACCCTCGTCTCAGCTACCTATCGCCGAGGATCTCAAGCGGTGGGAAGTCTCAGTCTCCTCGGCCCCACCCGCATGACCTACGACGGGGCCATCACCATGGTTCAAGCCGCCGCCGACTACCTCTCCAGTCAACTGAGTACCCTAGACAGTTAAGCGTTGAGCAGTATAGAACGAAGAGGGCGCACTAGCGGTACGCCCCTAAGTTATTCCCTGTTCCCTGTTCCCTGTTCCCTGTTCCCTGTTCCCTGTTCCCTGTTTCCTGTTCCCTTCCTCAAGCCAAATAAGTATAGCTACGCAAACTCTGTTCATAGTTCTGCAACAGCCGTTGAGACTCCTCAATAGAGATTTTGCCTGTTTGTAGGGCCGCTTCAGAGGCTTTGCGGATGTTTTCGAGTAAATCCTTCCCGTTGTATTCGACATATTCCAACACCTCCGTCATGGTGTTTCCCTTGACGAGATGTTCAATGTCGTAGCCATTGGGGGTTAGATGGATGTGGACGGCGTTGGTATCGCCAAAGAGGTTATGGAGATTTCCCATAATTTCTTGATAGGCCCCGACGAGGAACATCCCGAGATAATAGGGTTCGTCTGGCTTGAGGGGATGCAATTCTAGGATGGATTTGGCTTGGAGGCGATCGATGAAGCGATCGATTTTTCCGTCACTGTCGCAGGTGAGATCCGCCAGGGTTCCCCGTAAACTGGGTTCTTCGTTGAGACGGTGGATGGGGAGAATGGGAAAAAGTTGCTCGATCGCCCAACTGTCGGGGGCGGATCGGAAAATGGAGAGGTTGGCGTAGTAAATCGAGGCCAGGGTTTTTTCGAGGACTTCGAGTTCTGTGGGAACTTCGCTTTGTTGGCGCACAATGTCATAGATTTTGCGACAACAGGCCCAATAGAGTTGTTCGGCGTTGGCCCGTTCCGTGAGGCTGAGATAGCCGAAACTAAAGAGGCTGCTGGCTTCGTCTTTGAATTGAATCGCGTCGTGATAGGCTTCTTGGTAGGTTTCTGGGGTAATGGAGTCGTAGGTTTCCCGCAGGTTGCGTAGAATCAGATGTTCTTTCTCGGGGCTGGGTTCAGGAATCCCCGAGGGCGCGTCACTGCTTCCGAGAACGTTAAAAATTAAGATGGAGTGGTGGGAGGCGATCGCCCGGCCACTTTCACTAATGAGGGTAGGTGCGGCTTGTTGTTTCTCCTCGCAGGCTTCCTTGACTTCCGCCACGATGTCATTGGCGTAGTTCTGCATATTGTAGTTTTTGGAGGCGTAGAAGTCGGTTTTTGAACCGTCGTAATCCACGCCTAAGCCGCCTCCCACGTCGAGATAGGCCATGTTGGCCCCGAGTTGAGCCAGTTCGACATAGATTTGGCTGGCTTCTCGGATGGCGTCTTTGATGGCGCTGATGGAGGAGATTTGGGAGCCGATGTGGTAATGCAGTAGTTGTAAGCTATCGAGAAGATTGGCTTGGCGTAACTGTTCGACGGCGGTGATGATTTCGGGGATGGTGAGGCCGAATTTGGCGCGATCGCCACTTGAACCCCCCCAGCGGCCAATTCCTTTTGCACTCAGTTTGGCCCGAACCCCCACCACGGGTTTAATTCCTAACTGTTGACTGACGGAAATGACTAATTCGACTTCTTCGGGTTGTTCGAGGACGATAATTGGCTGTTGGCCTAGGCGGGTGGCTAACATGGCGGTTTCAATATAGCCGCGATCTTTGTAGCCATTGCAGATAAGAAGGGAACCGGAGGTTTTGAGGCTGGCTAAGGCGATGAGGAGTTCGGGTTTGGAACCGGCTTCTAAGCCGAAGTGATGGGGGGCGCCGAATCGTACTAAGTCTTCGATGATGTGGCGTTGCTGGTTGCATTTGACGGGGAAGACGCCGCGATAGACTCCGGGGTAGTTGTAGCGGGCGATCGCCTTGGCGAAACAGGCGTTAATCCGCTCGATGCGGTCTTCGAGAATATCGCTGAAACGCAGTAGTAGGGGGAGTTCTAGGTTGCGCTTTTTCAGGGCTTCAACGAGGTCATAGAGGTCGAGGGAACCGCCGCGATCGCCCTGGGGAGAGACAGTGACATGGCCGGCGGAGTTTATCCCAAAGTAGGGATCGCCCCAACCCCGAATGCGATAGAGTTCTTCGCTATCTTCGATTGTCCAAGGGACTTGGGGAGTCTCGGATTGGGTCCCATTCTCGCTAAACCGTTCACGCATGGGGGATGGGGCTGAATCAACCATCGGGATTCCTCGCTTCAGACTGGTCACTGAGTCCACAGTGTATCGCAGTTGTCTGGGCTGCGATCGCGGCCGAGGTTGGAGGATTGGCGGCGTTTGCGTGGTCTTTTGGGGGCGATCGCTCAAAAATCCGTGCAATTACTGATGTTTTTTACCAAGCTTTGATTAGTTGATTTTTTGTTATTTAATATCCGTAAATCCCCCTAAATTAGTTTAGTAACTAATAGGCTAGACAGATAAGCAACAGTATTTATCGTTAAATTTAAGCACTTATTTGGGCGATTTCAAAACATTAAAAAAATCGGTTCTAACTCCGGACAAAGTTTAGGAATCTCTGTAAATGTAAACAGGCGATCGGGAAAATAATCTCTAGGGAATCGCATCTGATACACCTAGACATCCCCGAATCGCTCAAAATTCACCGTTCACATTTTGCAGTTTACCGATTTATTTCTATGTTAGATCTCAATTCTGTTGCACTGGTGAGTCTCGATGACACCACGAGCCAATTCACTGGAAATGGCGAAAACCAACTGATTGTGGCAGGAATTGGTCAGGATACCGTTTTTGCAGTGGGTGGCAATAATTGGGTGTTTGGCGGTGTCGGTGAGGATGTGATTCATGGGGGATCTGGACATGATGTGATTTATGGTGGACAGCATGATGATGTCCTGATTGTCAATGACGGCAATAATTTAGTAAGTGGCGATTTTGGCGACGATACTCTCTACGGTGGAATTGGCGCTGATACTCTACTGGGAGCGGCTGGGGATGATGTAATCCAGGGACGAAATGGCGATAACATCATGTTCGGCAA
This sequence comes from uncultured Phormidium sp., assembly GCA_964644215.1. Lineage (GTDB taxonomy): Bacteria > Cyanobacteriota > Cyanobacteriia > Cyanobacteriales > Geitlerinemataceae > Sodalinema. The sequence goes on along the minus strand of CAZXWM010000303.1, from coordinate 1,010 downwards.
TCAAGGCAACGATATTCTTGACAGTGGCAATGGCAATGATTCAATGTATGGTGGACAGGGACATGATCTGATTCGTGCTGAGAGTGGAGATAACCTACTCAGTGGTGATTTTGGTGATGATACTCTCTACGGTGGGCAAGGCGATGATACTCTCGATGGTGGAGATGGCAATAACTATATTTCTGCGAGATCTGGCAATAATTTAATTTTGGGCGGACAGAGGGATGATACGGTTTTTTCTGGACGTGGAAATGATACGATTTTTGGCGGAAATGGCAATGATTTCCTCATGGGAGGGGTAGGAGATGACCTAATTTATGGTGATTTTGGGGATGATACTCTCTATGGAAGTCGAGGAGAGAATACGCTGCATGGGGGAGCGGGACAAGATGTCTTTGTTTTGACTCCCAACGTTGGGGGGATGAATGTCTCTGATGCTAATGTGATTGCCGATTTTCAGACCACTGAAGACTCTCTGTTGTTGATGGGAGGCTTGCATGGCGATCGCCTGGAGTTCTTGGCCGGTGATGGCGATTATTTGGGAGATACATTGATTCGCGATCGTGAAACAGGAGACTATCTTGCCATTCTCAAACAGGTTAGCAATCCTTTAGAGGTTCAGATGGAAAGTGATCTCGATGTTCCCAATCTGGATGTGGGAATGGACGAAGATATCGCGTCAGAGGAGATTCAGTCTGAACCTGAACTCGAAGAACCTCCCGTTGCGGAGACTCCTGTAGAAGAAGAAACCCCAGTTGAGGAAGAAACTCCCGTTGAGGAAGAAACCCCAGTTGAGGAAGAAACTCCCGTTGCGGAGACTCCTGTAGAAGAGGAAACCCCAGTTGAGGAAGAAACCCCAGTTGAGGAAGAAACCCCAGTTGAGGAAGAAACTCCCGTCGAAGAAGAACCTCCTGTAGAAGAGGAAACCCCAGTTGAGGAAGAAACTCCTGTAGAAGAAGAAACTCCCGTCGAAGAAGAACCTCCTGTAGAAGAGGAAACCCCAGTTGAGG
>CAZXWM010000302.1:0-5161 GCA_964644215.1 uncultured Phormidium sp. | reverse complement strand
GATAACTCCCCCCGCCGACGAGGGAGGGGCCACTAGCGGAATGGTGGGGACTGCGGAAGGGACGTTGAGCGATCAGTTGGCCGCGATCGCGCAACAACCCGGCCACCGAGTGAATTTGCGTCACCTCCAAGGCTTCAGGTAAACTCAGCGGTGGTAGAATCCCCGGTAAACGCCGCGCCAGCATCGTTTTACCACTTCCCGGCGGTCCGACAAAAATCAGATTATGTCCCCCAGCCGCAGCAATTTCCAGGGCGCGTCGCGCATGGGCCTGTCCTTTGACATCTTGGAGATCTAAACCCACATCCTCACGACTGGCCAGGGCCTGTTGCAAATCCACCACCGTGCGCGGGAAACGCTCTGGCTGATCGAGAAAGCGAGTCACCTCCGCCACGGAACCAAAGCCATAGACGGATAGGCCCGCAATCACCGCAGCTTCTTTCGCATTGGCCTCGGGAACCACTAGCCCCGTCATTCCCATCTCGGCCGCCGCCGCTGCAATGGGAAGCACCCCAGTAACAGGCCGTAAACTACCATCGAGGGACACTTCTCCGAGAAACAGATAATCCCCCAGCAGTTGGGGATTGATTTGTTCTGACGCGGCGAGAATCCCCAGACTGATGGGTAAGTCGAAGCTTGGCCCTTCTTTGCGTAGGTCGGCTGGGGTGAGATTGACGACGATTCGCCGCATGGGAAAGCTGAAGCCGGAATTTCGTAGGGCGGCTTTGACTCGTTCCCGAGATTCTTGCACGGCGGTATCGGGAAGTCCCACCACCACGGTTGCGGGAAGTCCGCCAGAGACATCAATTTCGACCCCGACGCGCACGGCGTTGATGCCATAGAGGGATGCACTCCAAATTCGCGCTAACACAGTTGACGCTTTTGTTGATTGAATTTGACGACTTAATTATTTCGGCTTTGGACTCAAGAGGATATGATCTGCATCACATCGTCGGTCTTCTTCTGTCAAAAATCCGTATAATTACTGAAAAAGCTGTAGTAATTATACGGAAAAACAAAAACTAGAGTTGAGATGAAACGATGATAGTGTCTCTGGAAATCGCTCGTTTTTTATGATTTTGCGATCTAGGATGCGTTTGTTGTTTTTATGGTGTTTACTTTCAAGGTTTAGTTTGGTTTATCTTGTGAAATCCCTGTACGTTAAGTCAAGATTGAGGTGGTAATCAAGAGATACGTTGATATATCAAACCATAAAAGCTCTAAGAAAAACTAAAACATCGATTCTTGAGGCAATTTAAAGAGGTTTATCTCACGTTAAGTCAAATTCTCAGTATAAATGTTGAAGCCTGTCACATTTTTCTCAGTAATTTTCGTGAGCTAAACTGGTATAAATTGTTGTAAATTAGCGATGCGACCCCAGAATCCCGGAAACGGGTGAATCAGATCACTGCTTTATCATTATGTATACCGTTAATCGACCCACGAGGAATGTACCGATGAGGACAATCCTGAGTTCAGTCACCCTAGCGTTGACCATCGCCCTAGTGGGAGGAACGAATCGGGCCATGGCCAGTAAATTTGTTCAATCCGGTGGAGCACGAGGACTCCCACTTCGTCCTAACTCCCCGAGCTTCAGCCAGAACAGCTATGAACTCGAAGAACTCGAAGAACTCTGTTCTAATGCTGATCCCCTCAGAGCGCTTAATGCTTGCTCTGAGGCGATTCAGCGACAAAATTGTCACCAACGGGACATCCTCGAACCAGATTTGTTTCCTAAATGCGCGATTCTCTTTGATAATCTCGGTGCGGTCTTAGAGCAAACCGGCCGCTACGATGAGGCGCTGACCGTGCTACACTATGCTGCTGAGCTACAACCAACTGATGCCAATATCTGGTATAACCTAGGCGTTGTCTATGTTCACTTAAACCGCTACGAGCAGGCTCTCGATGCGTTTGATAAGGCCGCCGATCTCGATCCTGACGACACGCAAGCGCAAAAGCAAGCGGATTTGCTGCGCGAGTTACTCGATTATGGTTCGTCTCCAACTCATCTCGAGCCAGAGTAATCTTGATTTGGCTTAACCGCCACTACGTTTAGCCGGATACCCCGCCTCAATCAGCAGAGCCACAACTCGTTCAACGACATCACCTTGAATTTCGAGGCTATTCTCTTTTACTGACCCCCCCGCACCGCATTGGCGTTTTAGGGATTTCAGTAAGGCTTTCAGGGTATCGGGGTGACTCTGAAAGCCCGTTATCACGGTTACGGTTTTTCCTTTGCGTCCTTTGCGGGTGGGTTGAACCCGTAATTGCTGTTCTTGAGGGGGGAGGTCTGGGGTAGGGCGGGCGATCGCATCATGATTATCGCTGTTATCGCCAAATTCAGAGTAAACGAGACGGTTTTTCATGGGATTGAGGAGCTAGGACGAAAGAATGAGGAATCTGCAATTTCTGCAATTGTAGTTAGGTTAGCGAAGCTCAGCCATGCCTGTCAATTCTGTTAAAGGAGGGACTGAGGATCTCGGGAAAACCGATTGATTTCCTGCTGTAAGTTTTCTACGGACTGTTGGAGTTGCGCTAGATTATCGTTGGTTTGATCGAGAGTCTGACGTAAGTATGCTGAGGTTTCTTCACTTGAGCTACCCAGTTCCGTGATTTCTTCCCGTATTTTTTGGGCGCTAAGAACCTGGGACTGAATCCCTTGGTTGATTAAACTAATCCGAGGGGTAATGGCTTGGACATGAGCTTCAGTAAAGGTATTCATTTCATCGACGCCATTGGCCACGGCCGCTTGCATTTCTTGCACAATTGGGTTGATGGCCTGAGCCGTGGTGCGAGTTTGACTGGCTAAGGCGTTGATTTCTTTGGCGACAATGTTAAAGCCTTGCGCTTCTTGATTGTCCCCTGAACCGATGGCTTGAATTGAAGCGTTAATGGCGAGGAATTTAGTTTGTTTGGCGATGTTGTCAATGGTACGGGTAATACGGGTGATACGATTGGCTTGGTCGGCGATCGTGCCGAGTTTGGTTGAGAGGGAAACGCAAGACATCCGCAGTTTCTCGAAATCTGCCTCAATTTCGGCTACGGTTTCGACTAACTCCTGCGATCGCCCAGAAATGGTTTGCGCGGTCTTGATTACCTCCGTCGTCGATTGAGTCTGATGAATCATCATCGCTTCGAGTTTCTCTCCAGACCGTGTAATCTGAACCGTGAAACGAGTTGATTCTAAAATATCATGCACGAGAGCTTTAATGAAATTCAGGCTTTTTTGCAAATCCTGAAATAAGGAACGAGCCTGTCGTCTGTAAGTTTGGATATACTCGATCGCCAAGCCAAGCAGAGGAACAAAATAGGCAACTATCTTCAGGAAGTGCGCCACATTAAAAGCATTATCAAACAATGCCGTTGAGCCAAACGTCATATAAGCTTGAGTAGCCGCATTAGGAATCGCACTAATAATCAAGGCATAGGCGAAAGGCGTTGGGTTACTTTGATAAAACTTAGGATAAATCCAAAGTCCAGCCACCAAAAATAAGAGCATAGGAACGAAATCCCAGGGGCGAGTCAATAAAGCATCAGGATAGGTTGTTTGGGGCAGAACGTCCTGAGTGGCTGTAAAGTAAATCAGGGCATAAGCTAACAGTCCACAGAGACCACTAATGATTAAAATAAATTCCAAATTGCGCTGAGGATTAGTATGTTGTTGGTTCAGACTCCGATTGAGTAAGACTAAGACACCAATAATCATAATCAGAGCATGAAACAAGCGACAAATTGCCCATGTAAAGGGGACTAAATCCCGAGTTGGGGCGACAACTGTAAGTAAGCGATTGGCTGCTAAGGTATGGAAACCGTCCATCATTCCCGAGAAAAACAGGGCCACCCCTAACACGGGAGTAATGGGATTACCCCGTAAGCTATAGTCCATCAAACTCAACAGAACAATCAACAGGGCTACACAAAACGCACTCCATTCGAGGAGAGTATGAACAAAACTCCCCTCCAGACTCTCGTGCATCGCCTCAAACAGTTCTCTGGGATTCAGTTCGGCGGCCATATCTGGCGTTAGCACCTCCCCGAAGCTGGAAAAGTCAACCCCGAACAGATTGAGGAAAAGGGGCAAAATACAAATCACCACAACCCCCCAGGTAATGCTGGCGGGAATCCGATTTTCGGATTCGGGTAGTGTTTCTGACCTGTGATGTGTAGGGTTGGACTCCGTTAATTTCGTCATAGGTATCGAAGTATAGGCATTTTGCGGCAAGGGAGATATTATCTTTTGGGGAAACCTTAGGTTAAGCTGTTAATGGCTTCAGTGCTTATAGATTCTATCATTATTAACTATTGAACTAACAGGGTTAAATCGGGTTTTCTGCGGCTTGTAGCGAGTTGCAGCCTGACTATTGGCACAATCTACCCTAGGTTAGTTCAGGATGGTGAACTTGTCGAACAGCTCCAGGTGATTTGTCATGTTTTTGATACAACCGCCATGCTTACTCAGGCTGTGATTTCGGTAAAACTTCAAAAACGAAGAGGCTTTCTTTCTCACTAGGAAAGTGAAAACGCTCCCGCAACCGGTTACCTGGGGTCTGACATTCCTCTCCGACACAAAGTACATAATCTAGGGACGTAGGGGTTGCTAATATGGCATTTTCAAGGGTCTCAAAGGTCTGACTGGGAAAATTGCGACGATGGGGGTCATCCATACAGATGGATTGAAACTCAACTTGGGGAAGATGCAGGAAGTAGTAGTGCATACGAGTGGAACCTTCGGTGAAAAAGCCAACCCGACTTCCTTGTGGGAAAAATTCAGCCAGAGTTTTTAGTCGTTCATCTCCATGATATTTTTCGGCAAAGTACAGGCGATCGCGTCCCCAATCACTCTGCACCCAGTCACTTGATTTTAGATCCCAATTAGTTGGACGATATGCCCTAAAAACTAGAGCATCAAGATCATATAGAGAAATATAGAATAGATTTAAAATTGCCACAGTTGAAATCAGATAGTAAACCATGAGTTCTTGTCTATGGTTTTTTATAAACCTAGGCAAGCTATTGGCAACACAAGCTCCTGAACAAGCAAAAAATAGAAGGAGCATTCTTATTTTTGTTGGCGACCAAGTTGATGTAAAACAAAATATCATCAAAAATGAGAGTAGCGTGTAGGCTAAATTCCGACTAAATAAAGGTCGAGTCCAAAAAG
>CAZXWM010000301.1:0-5168 GCA_964644215.1 uncultured Phormidium sp. | reverse complement strand
GTTGTGTCTACAAAACTGGCTAAATCTTGAATGATCACCCTTTGACCGACTGGCATCACACTAACTTGTTCGGCTAATCTATAGTTTGGAGGTTTAGGATGATCAACTCTTAAGTTCACATTATTGGCGATAATCACCTCATCACCAATCTTTGGCATAAGGGGTGGAGAAATCGTAACGGGTTGATTGGTTCTAATTAAATTCACACCCGTATTATGATGGCTTTTGTTAATTTGTACTGCCCCAATTCTAAGCCAGCCTAACGTTCGTGCCTGAGAGATAGAAGGCGGGGGTTCAGGAGTAGGAATTGCCGTCGGTTCAGGAGTAGGAATTGCTGTCGGTTCAGGGGCTACGTCGGTGCTATTTTCTGATTCCCCTGACTGATTAACCGGGTCTCCTCCAGCAACGGAGGAATCCCTAACATCACCGGAGTCTGCTGTGGTACTGTCTGAATCTCCATTACTATCCTGATCGCTCGGTCGTGATAGCACCAATCCCCCAATTAAAAATATCCCCATCACTGCTCCCGTCAACGTGGCCTTTTGCCAGTCCGGCATTCCGGCGGGAACCGGTGTAGGGGCAACAGACGGCGGTTGAGAGACGGCTGTAGGACTGACGACGAGGGTATTCTGGGAGTCAGATACCGCTGTGGGGGGAATGGAGGCTTGAGACGGGGATTGTTGCGTTAGGGCCTCCCACATCTGACGCGCAATGGGAAAACGATGAGGCGCATGGGGGTGAATGGCGCGGTCGAGAATGCTGGCAAAGGTGGGAGTCACCCCAGGAGCGTAATTTCTCCAGAGGACAATTCCTGTCATGGGGTCACTGTCTAACTCATCGGGGATTTTGCCCGTCAAGGCATAAATCGCCGTCAAGCCTAAGGCAAAGAGGTCACTACTATACACCGGACGACCGCCGGCCTGTTCACTGGGCATAAATCCGGGAGTTCCCACCACCACCGAACGAGTCGAATGTCCCCCTTGCGTCACCACGGTTCCCATGGTTTCCTTAACCGCCCCAAAATCCAGTAAAACCGGCTCTAGGCTTCCGGTTCGCAGAATGATATTATCGGGCTTAATATCTCGGTGAACAATTTTTTTGCTATGAACATACTCCAACACCGGCAGCAGACTCACCAGAATCTCCCGAACGGTACTTTCACTGGCTAGTCCGTGATGCTGAAGATAACTTGAGAGGGTTTCTCCCTCAATATACTCTTGCACTAAATAAAAATGGTCATCATCCCGAAAATAGCCGTAAAGAGTGGGAATTTGCCCGTGATGACTGCCTAATTCTTCTAAAATTGCCGCTTCTCGTTGAAACCGCTCTTGCACTAATTGATAAATCTGAGAGTTGTCCGCAATGGGTTTGAGGCGTTTGACCACACAGCGACGGCCGGAAGGCATTTGGGTATCTTCCGCCAGAAACGTCTCCCCAAACCCCCCCGACCCCAAATGACGAATGACCTGGTAGCGGTCTTTAATTAGAGGCAATGTTTCCATGGTCTTGACTCCACAAGGTTTAAGATATTTTGGTCAGGAACGGAAGCTTTGTCTAGTTTAACCTGAATTTTCCTGGGAAGGAGAAGGAGTTTTGTATCTTCGGTAACTTATTTTTGACCTGACTTGACTGGATGTTTGAGTTTTTCGAGAACTATCCTAGAATCATTGAAACGTCCTGAACCCGTTGCGGAAAGCGATTTAGACCCATGAATTCTAGTCAAACGACTCTGGTAACTCAATCTCCCGCCTATTTAGAGTTTAACTTTCAGGGAAAGATAAAGAAGTTTTCCCTCATGGGCGATCGCATCACCTTTGGACGCGCACCTGACGTAGATTTAACCTTAGAAGGAGATGAGTGGGCCGCCATTTCCCGTCGCCACGCGACCCTAACCCGTGAAGGAGACAGCTACAGTATTTATGATGGGGTTCTCCAGGGACAAGACCACCAATTTAGTAGTAATGGACTCCTCTGCGGTCAGCGACGGGTGGGAACCTATCAACCCCATCTCCTCCAAGATGGAGATGAGTTACAGATTGGTCAAGATCCCCGTAATTTAGTCCGTCTCAAGTATATCAATCCCAATGCCCCGCGTCGTCAGGACAGTTCGACGATTTCTAAGTCAATTTCCTTAAAAAATCGCTCTTTAGAAATTGGTCGTAATCCCGCTTTACAAGGGTCTAATTTATATCTTGATGCCCCGGTGATATCCCGCCGTCATGCCATTATCGACAATCCGGGACAGGGCTATGCTCTCTACGACAAAAGTACAAACGGTATTTTTATCACTCGCTCCGGCAAGGTTTTTAAGGCTAAAAATCAAGAAAAGTTAGTTGATGGAGATTTAATTCGGATTGGTCCCTACGCCCTCATCCTCAAAGGCGATGAGCTACTCCTAGAAGGTCGTGGCGATGGCTTGCGGATTGATGCTATTCAACTCTCCCGCAAAGTGAATAAACATCCCGAAAATTTCCAAGAACAATTGCAACGGACTCTGGGACAAAAAATAGCCGATAAATTCTCCCTACTAAATAATGTTTCAGTTCCCATAGAACCTGGTCAACTCGTGGCGTTAGTGGGAGGAAGTGGGGCAGGAAAATCGACCCTATTAGAAACTCTTTTAGGCATTCGTCCCGTCGATCAGGGCAATATTTATCTCAATAGTGATGATTTACGGCAGAATTTTAATATCTATCGGACTCAAATTGGCTATGTTCCTCAACAGGATATCGTCCATCGTAACCTGAGCGTGACTCAAGTCTTGACCTTTGCGGCCCAGTTGCGGCTTCCTCCTGATACCGATGAAGCGGCGATCGCCCAAATCGTCCAGAAAACCCTCAGTATCGTCGCCCTGAGCGATCGCCCCAACAGTCTCGTCAGCCAACTCAGTGGCGGACAACTCAAGCGTGTCAGCATCGCCGTCGAACTCCTAGCCAATCCCAAACTCTTTTTCCTCGATGAACCCACCTCGGGCCTCGATCCCGGCCTAGACAAAAAAGTGATGGAACTGTTGCGAGACTTAGCCAAAGAGGAAAATCGCACCGTGGCCCTCGTCACCCACGCCACCGCCAATATCACCCTCTGCGATCGCGTGGCCTTCATGGGCCGAGGCGGAAATCTCTGTTACTTCGGCGACCCCAACCAAGCCATACCATTTTTTAATGATTTTGTCAAGTCTCAAGGTCATCATCATGAACTCGACGGCTTTGCCGAAATTTACATCGAACTCGACAAGCCCCCCGAAGAGAATCAGGGAATTAAACCCGAAGAATACTGTCAACGCTGCGCCGAATTTTTCCGCAACCATCCCAGCTACGAAACCTACGTCAAACGTCAATTAGTCCCCATCAGCGCCTCCTCATCCGGGATCACCTCCCAATCGCCCCCAACCGTTGGCGTACAACGCTCAACCTCCCAAAAACAGAGTCCTCAACAAGCCACGCCCTCCCCCTGGCGACAACTCTCAGTCTTATTACAACGGGATATCCAATTAGTTTTGGCCGATAAATTCAACCTAGCCTTTTTAACCGCTCCCATTGGTATTGGTTTAATCACCTTTGCCATTCGCGATCGCGAACCCTTCATTCTGCCAACCGATCCCGATCCCACCCTGGCCCCGTTAGCCCTGCGAGTCTTATTTGTCTTCACCTGTGCCGCCATTTGGGTCGGCTTATCCGGCTCCCTACAAACCATCGTCCGAGAAGCCGCCATTTACCTGCGAGAACGGTTAGTCAACCTAGGACTAATTCCCTATTTAGGCTCCAAAGTTCTCGTCTTAGCCGGACTAGCTCTCATCCAAACGATACTCATGACGGCCGTCATTCTCCTCGGCTTCGAGTCTCCCGAACCTCAGCTCATTTCCTGGACCATGGGAGTGAGTGTCACCGCCTTCTTAACCCTCCTCACCAGTGGTTGTCTCGGCTTAGCCGTCTCTTGCTTTGTCAGCAACGAAACCCAAGCCAACACCGCCCTCCCCTTACTTCTGCTGCCTCAAATCATCTTTTCCGGGGTCTTATTCAGCATGGATGGCATCGCCAAATTTTTCTCCTGGGTGATGCTGAGTCGTTGGTCCGTGGGAGCCTATGGGGCCTTAGTAAACGTGAATGAAATGGTTCCCGAACCCCAAACCTATCCCGATGGAACCGAGATTCCCCAAGCCTTTGAAGTGACCCCAGTCTATGACGCCGATTGGTCGAACCTGGGCTTAAACTGGGCCATCCTAGGGGTTCATGCTTGCGTCTATTTGGCGATCGCCCTCTGGCGACTGAAACAGAAAGATACCCTCTAACATCTCGACCGGACGACCCTGAGCATGAGAAAATCCCTAGAGACCACTCGCTAGACCCATGACCGACGCACAGCATCTCGAAGATACCCTTCTCAACCTCGATGGACGCGGCTATAAAGCCTACAAAGACTTGCGGGGACAATACCAGTTCCCAGACTTCAAACTCACCATCGACTATGTTCAAGGAGATCCCTTCGCTGCACCGAGTCAGTTGAGTGTCTGGGTTCCCATGAGTGTCGCGGGTTTTCCTGAGACGCTCTACGCCAGTCTCTCGCGGCAAGTGGCCCTGCGGGATTATCTGACCCGGGCCTTTTCGCGGGCCTGTCGCCAAGTGAGTCAGAAACGGGGAACCGGTAAAAGTGGCGCGATCGCCGTCTGTCGTCTCGGACAAGAATTGTTAGCACGAACCTCCGCATTTGTCAACCCAAACGGCGTAGAAATCCGCTTCACCGTGGGACTTCCCGCCCAAGGCCGACGCATTTTAGGGCGACAGGCCGCCGAAATGCTTTGTGATGATATCCCAGAACTGGTCGATCGCGCCCTCATCTACGAAAACCTCGATGCAGCAGCGATTCAGCAACACGTTGAAACCGTCGAAGATGCCGACTGGCTGCGATCGCAACTTCCCCAACACAACTTGATCGCCTTCGTCGCTGACGGCTCAATTTTACCCCGCCGCAGTGGCGTCGATGCCCGTCCCCTGGAGGAAAACGCCGTCCCCTTTGCCTCTCCCGAATCCCTGCGAGTTGAATTTAACCGGCCCAATGGCGGACTCATCAGCGGCATGGGGATTCCTCGGGGAATTACCCTCATCGTCGGCGGCGGCTATCACGGCAAATCCACCCTCTTACGGGCGATCGAATTAGGAGTTTATAATCGC
>CAZXWM010000300.1:0-5171 GCA_964644215.1 uncultured Phormidium sp. | reverse complement strand
TCAGGCACTTGGATGGTTTTATCCGCGAGCTGATAGTTTTCCAGCACAGCGGCCATAGTGCGGCCGATGGCCAAACCCGAACCATTGAGAGTATGGACATATTGGGTGCCTTTTTTGCCTTTCTCCTTAAAGCGGATATTGCCCCGTCTGGCTTGGAAGTCGCCACAATTGGAACAACTCGAAATTTCTCGGTAGGTTCGGGCCGAGGGCAGCCACACTTCGAGGTCATAACATTTATTGGCACTGAAGCCGAGATCACCGGTACAGAGTTCGATGACGCGATAGGGAAGTTTGAGAGCTTGCAGGATCGCTTCGGCGTTGGCGACGAGGGTTTGATGTTCGGCTTCAGACTGTTCGGGGTGGACGAGTTTCACCAGTTCCACTTTATTGAATTGATGGAGTCGGATTAAGCCTCGGGTGTCTTTGCCGTAACTGCCGGCTTCGCGACGAAAACAGGGGGTATAGGCACAATGGTGGATGGGAAGTTCCTCGGCGTTGAGGATCTCATCGCGATAGAGGTTAGTGAGGGGAACTTCGGCGGTGGGGGAGAGCCAGAGATCGTCGGCGTCACATTTGAAGCTCTCGTCGGCAAATTTGGGCAGTTGGCCGGTGGCTTCGAGGGACCGGCTGTTAATCAGCACTGGGGGCATGACTTCGGTGTAGCCAGCGGCAATTTGTTGATCGAGCATGAAGCTGATTAAGGCCCGTTCGAGGGCGGCTCCGGCGCCGATGAGGGCAACGAAACGGCTCTGGGCGACTTTGACGGCGCGATCGCTGACGATAATCCCCATCTCCTCGGCAATGTCAATATGGGAGAGGATACCCTCGGCAGTGGGTTTGTACTCGTCTCCCCAGCGGCGGACTTCGACGTTGTCGGTTTCATCCTTGCCGTCGGGGGTGCTTTGACTCGGGAGGTTAGGGAACGAGAGTAGCAGCCCGTTGAGTTGGCTGCTGATCTCTTTTTCCTGGGGTTCGAGTTCAGCGAGTTGGCGTTTGAGTTGGTTTCCCTCGAGTTTGAGGCTTTGGATCTCGTCGCTTTGGGGATCGGCTCCAGATTTCATTTTCTGGCCGATGGCCTTGCCAATTTCGTTGCTGCGAGCCTGAAGTTGCGATCGCTCGGTTTCGAGTTCCCGTCGTTGGCGATCGAGGGCGTCAAGGGGGGTTAAGTCGTAGCTATCTCCCCGTCGAGCGAGTTGCTCTCGGATGGCTTGGGGATTGTCTCGAATGAGTTTGATGTCTAGCACGGTGCGCGGTTAGGGATAGAGGTTAGCAATGGCTGAGCAAGATCTCAGACCTGTATTTTGCCATGTTCCCAGACTTGAGAACATTGTTAACAAGGGCCACGGCAGGGGCGATCGCTTTGTATCCTAGAGGAATGACGCAATTTTTTGATAAAAAACCGATGAAAACACGATCTACAGTATCAACCGCTCATGACGGCGATCGCTCCCCCCACGGGCCTTGGCTAGGTGTTCTAGGGGCGATCGCCGCGATCGCGTTTTGGCTCTGGACTCCCCCGGCGTTAGCGATTAGTGTTTACAATATGCCCTTCATCGCCGCCGGTGAAGACACCTGGATTATCGATGAAGGTAATAGCATCAGTCGGATCAACGAAATCCAAATTGGTAAGGCGTTGACGGAACTACGAGAGCAAACCGGGGCCGAGGTTCGCTTTGTCACCGTCCGTCACGTCGATTATGGCGAAACCATCCAAAGCTTTACTGATAAGGTGTTCGAGAAATGGTTTCCCACGGCTGAGGAGCAAGCCAACCAGGTGGTGATTGCCCTAGATGTTGTGACCAATAACGCCGGTATTCGTGTCGGAGAGGGACTCACGGAACAACTCACCCCCGAGATTGCCAAGAGTGTCGCGCAAGAAACGGTGCTTTATCCCCTCATCGAAGGTGATAAGTACAATGAAGCCTTCATTGATGCCAAAGATCGGCTCGTCGCCATTCTCTCGGGAGAACCTGATCCCGGTGCGCCGGAACTGAAGGTAAAAGAGGTACAAGTCGAGGGAACCTTTGCGACGGCAGAGGAAACAGCGGAAAAACGTAGTGATGCCACCACGTTTGTGATTGTGCTGCTGATTGCGGCCACGGTCATTCCCATGGTGACCTACTATGCCCTGTATTCTTAGAGGTTTGTAACCCCATTGTTGCATTCTGATTTTGTCTCCCGGCAAGGTGAAAATGTAAACTAAATTTATAAAATTAGGGGTTAACACAATCGGGCCTCCCTCGGGTGGGTAAGGCGTTGCCCACCCCAGTTTTTCTGACTGTTTTTTGGTAATTTAAGAGCCTGATAATAATCTAAAAAATTAGCTTTTCTAACAATAAAAATTGCTCTCCAATTAGTCCTAACTTATATTCCGAGCTTGTTGTGTGGACTCTAGGTTTACTATATCCACTATCACAAATTTAATAAAATGACTAAAATCACTCTATTTAATCACAATAAAAGTGGATTCAATATAACCTGCTTTGTGATATTAGTTTTTGATTTGTGTTTATTAACGACACTCTATGTATTCCAAGAAAATACCTATTACTGGTCAGATTTTATAAATTATCAATACTTTACCGAATATATATTAGAAATCCATAAAGAATCCCCTTATCAAGCCTTGAATATCATTTTTTCATCTGGAGATACAACATCCTATAATCTCTTGTTTACCGCTCCACTTCTGCCGATATTGGATGCCTTGGGATTATCTCGATTTACTTACATACTTAGTCTTGTTTTAGTTTACTTACTTCCTTTTTCCCTCAGTTTAGGTGCTGTGGCGACTCAAATTATCCAAGCACCCTCTCGATCCGTATTTTGGGGAACTGTATTTTTAAGTCTTTTAAGCCCGTTTACACTAGCAACCAGTTTACGAGGCTTACCCGATACCGGAGGAATGACGCTCATTTGTTTAGCGATATTTCTCTACCTAAAAAGCCATCGCGCTCATGCCAAAGTCCGATTACAAACCGTCTTGACGTTAATCCTGGTGGGCATCTTGTTGGCTGGAGCGATCGCCTTCCGTCGTCATTTTGCTTATAGTGTTGTGGCGTTTTTAGCAGCCATGCTGATGTGGGAAGTTGCCAGTTTTTGGGCCTGGGGACTGCGGGCGATCGCCGCCACAGTCTTACGAGTCACCACTATCGGTATATCGGCTTTCTTGACACTGGCGATCGCCATGCCCAATTTCTTACATGATAGTCTCACTCGGGACTATCGAACGCTCTATTCCTCCTTCACCTATCCCATTTCCGACGTCTTAAACTACTACGGACATGGTGCCGGCTGGCTCCTTTGGGGATTGGCAATTTTGGGCTGGCTAACGATTCAAGATTCCCAACGGGGGGCCTTTCCTTTTCTATTTGGTCTCTGGGAAATCGGTCTCTGGCTAGGACTGGTTCGCTATACTCATATCCATTACACACTCCATTTTGCCCCCTTTCTCGTCTGGGGAATTGCCGCCTTAATCTGGGAAACGCGACGAGTGGGGGTTTTAGTCTGGATCTTAGTAGGATTGAATGCAGTGATTGGCTTAACCCCCTTATCATTGCCCCAAGTTCCGGGATTAGCCGAAGGTTATCCGCCATTAGTGCGCGAGGATATGGCCGAGGTGGAGATATTGGTGGCCGCCTTACGAGAAATGCCCCAACCCGTCTATATTGCAGCTTCTTCTGAGGTGATTAACCCAGATCTGATTCGCAGTGCGGAACGACAACTGTATCCCGATGATTTGCAACTGTCAGTGTTACGGGTTCCCCAAGTCGATTCGAGTGATGATTATCCCCTGCGAGATCTCTTGCAGGCCAACACAGTGGTAGTTCCTGAGTCATTTCAATATACCTTGCGGCCCGAAGAACAAACGGTGGTACAAGTCGTTTCAGAGGCATTTAATCAGGAATGGACTCTGGTTCGGGATTTTTTGCGGTTGAATCGCAGTTTCAAGATTGGAGACCTCGATGTTCGACTCTATCGGCGGGTACGAGAGACTGATCTCGCCACGGCGATTGAGACGTTGGCGACGATGCAGGAGGCGATTCGCCCTCGTTATCAGGGACATCGACGCTGGCTTGCGGTTCCCCCAGGGCCAACGGTGACGAAAACGACCGGGGAGTATGACATATCGGGAGAGATTCCCTTATCGGTGTTATATGTCTCACCGCTGACGGGAACGGATTCGCTACGGGGACAACTTCAGTCGAATTGTTCAGAAGGACAGGTGCAGGTAACGGTTCATAATCCAAGGGGCCAACAATTGCAGCAACAAGGGTTTCCGCTGTTGGAGGGGTCGTTTAACTATCCGGTGACGCCAGTGGAGTTTCCCAGCTATCTGAGTGTCTCGATAATTAGTGACGAGTCCTGTCAGGTCAATTTGAGGCTGCTGAACTAAGTAGAACCACGGAAATCGATGGGTTGTCAGGGACATTTCTGGAAGCATCGTTTAGAATGGCGGGCAATTTCGGCCAGTTCAGGGTGAGATCAGTCATGGGGTATAACGTTCGTATCGCAGATATGCCGGCCACAGAACGACCTCGGGAACGCCTAGTGGCCTCTGGTGCGAATCATTTGGCCACGGCGGAACTGTTGGCGATTTTGTTGGGAACAGGGGCTCGCAGTGAAAATTTGTCGGCGGTGGGGTTGGGGCAAGAAATTCTACGTCAGTTGGGCGATCGCAGTCCCGAACCGTTGGAGGTGTTACGCACAGTGTCGCCTCAGGAGTTGATGCAAATTCCGGGGATTGGTTTGGCGAAGGCGACGACGATTGTAGCGGCGATCGAGTTGGGGAAACGAGCCTTCCAAACTCGTCCGGCGGAACGTCAGGTTATCGAAGATCCGGCGACGGCGGTGGCCTATTTAAGCCATGATCTCATGTGGCAGGAGGCGGAACGCTTTGCGGTGTTGTTGTTGGATGTCCGTAATCGCGTCTTGGGAACTCAGGTGTTAACGATTGGTACGGCGACGGAAACTCTGGCCCATCCGCCGGATATTTTCCGGGAGGTGATTCGTCAGGGGGCGAACCGGGCGATCGTGGCTCATAATCATCCCACGGGTAATGTGAGTCCGAGTCAGCTAGATCTGGATTTAACCCGTCGTCTTTTACAAATTGGTCAAATTCTCTCGATTCCCATTCTCGACCATGTGATTCTCGGTCATGGCAATTATGC
>CAZXWM010000299.1:0-5181 GCA_964644215.1 uncultured Phormidium sp. | reverse complement strand
CATCCACTCGCCGCGCTTGGGCGATCGCCGCTTCAGCCGTCACGTGGAGAAAGCTGTGAAGTTGCGGTTCCAACGCTTCAATGCGATCGAGGGTTTCCTGGGTCATTTCAACCGCCGATCGCTCTTTATTGATTAATTCTCGGTGCAACTCACGAATGGATGCCATGCACGAACCTCTACCTTAGCGTGGACTAAAAAAACAAAAGTGATACCAGTGTACTTTAACTCAGGGGACGTTCCCTAGCCACTATAGCGGCTAATCTTCGTCAAGGGGTAAGCCCATACGAACTTTCCCCTTGCCAAAATAGCGACCAAACTGAAGTTCATACACTTCATCTTCATCCTGGGTTTCCACCTCAATATCCGAACGAGGATAACTTACACATAGCAGAGCATAGCCTTTTTTCTGAAGGGCCGGCGACAGGCCCATGGCTTCAGGTTGGTACAAGTCTCCAGAAATTACCCGTACAGCACAAGTTGTACAAGCCCCGTTGCGACAGGAGAAGGGCAACTCTACCCCCTGGTTTTCCGCCGATTGCAGAATATAGCGATCTTCGGGAACCGTGACGGTGTAATCTTTACCGTTTTGGCGATCGTGAATGCGAATTTGATAGGTACGAGTCATAGAGAGGATCATCCGTTGTTCAATCTGAGCTTACGGCAAAGTGGCGGGACACTACAACTGCATCGCTAGGCGCTCATTCTACCCCCTTGAGGCTCAAACTTCGTTTGCTCGCGAGTTTTGGCGGCGATCGCCCTAACCCCGCCCCAATTTTTCCTAAAAAATCCCCAAAGGGCTTCCCGAACGCCAAAATATCTGTTAAGATGGGAAAGGTCTGATTGAAAAACTCAAGACAGTCTCTGAGGAGAGGTGGCCGAGCGGTTTAAGGCGCAGCACTGGAAATGCTGTTTAGGGGCAACTCTAACGAGGGTTCGAATCCCTCCCTCTCCGTTCCTACAAAAAAGACGCACCGGGCTGGTGCGTCTTTTTTGTGTTTCTAGCTGCCTTGTTTTTGGCGGCTCGGCGATCGCCCTAACCCTTGCGGGCCAACAGCATCCGTTCTAAACTCAACGCGACTACGCCAGCCGTGACCACTAACATACCAAAAATCTGGTTACCGGTTAGCTGCTCACCAATTAAGAAGAATCCTAACAACGCCGTCATCACCGGGCCAGTTGCCCCGACAATCGAGGCCAGAGAAGCCCCCGCATAACGGATGGCAAAGTTATTCAGAACATAGCTAATCAGAGTGAGCAAACCCAGCCAGAACCCGCCCCAGAGTAGTCCGCCCAGATTCTGAGTCGGCAAGCTCATCGTCGCATCCAAGCGCTCAACCACCACTAAGCCCACAAAGGAAAAGACAAACACACAGACAAAATTGGCAAAGCTAAAGGAAATCGGGTGCAGTTGTTTCGAGGCAATCTGAGTCAGTAACACATATCCCGCAAAAGCTACCCCTGAGCCCAAAGCCGTTAAGCTCCCCAAGACTAACCCACCACCGGCTAACCCGCCCGAGAAAATCGTGAAGATTCCCGGTACAGCCGATAAGCTCCCAACCAGAATCACAGCCATAATAACGGCTCGGGTTAGGGTGGGTCGAGCGCCAAAGAGGAACCAAGCCCCCAACACAGTCACAATGGGGAAAATGAAGAACAGAGTAATCGCCACCGCCGTGGGAATGTTGCCGATGGCAATATAGATCAAAACCTGGGAGGCAAACAGAGCCACACCACTCCAAACGACCTGATATTGCAGACGGCGGTTTTCAGGCTGTTGAAAGTCCTTCAATTCTTGCCACCATTGCGGATACAGCTGCATGGCCACCAATGGCATTAACACCACAACTACCACCATCCGCATAAACAGAATCAGCATCGAGTTACCCAAACTCGGGGAAATAATCCCTCCCCAGGTGATTCCTCCTAAAATTGTCTGTTCGCTAAGAATGACTCGGATACTGACGTTAAACAGGGACAAAACCGCCGAGTACAGTAGAGCCAGAATTAGGCCGGTTTGCACTTGAGAGGCCGGTTTAGGCGCTGGGGGTGGCGGTGCATCCTCGGGGACAGGCTGATTCTCCTCCACCTCGGACTCTAGGGCTTCAGGCGTGGGAACTGGAGGCGTGGGAACGAGATTGTTGTCCTCCGCCGAGGGAGTGACACCCTCGCCCGTCGCCCGAGGCGAGCCAACGCTGGGGGCGTCTGCGGTCCCATTCGGGTAAGCCTCAGGAGACAGACTCGGCCGGGTGGGTTGGCTGGCCTCGTCTCGTAATTCCTGGCCTAAACGACTGACGAGGGTATCGAGGAGGGCTTCCCCTTGTTGTTGTAGATTGTCGAGTTGATGCAGAGATTGCCAGAGATCACTGCGGTAGTTGCCCAGTTCCTGGCTCAGTCCTCGATAGGTTTGGTGGAAACGGCTATCGACGGAGTCTCGCAGGCGATCGCCCTCACTCAAAGACCCTAGGGGACGGCTCGCAGGCAGTTGGCGGGCCGCCAGTTCCTCAACCCGAGCCGAGAGTCGTTCTTCGAGACTGGCCGCCACCAGCTGCGCCAGTTGTTGCACCCACACCTGACGCTCCTCGTCCGATTCACTCAGAACGGGGGGACCTTGGCCCGGAGAGAGTTGTTGATAGCGATTTTGGAGTTGGCTGATGTCATCGAGCAGTCGCGTTTTCTCCGCTTGCAGGCGGCTGACATCTCGCGTCAGTTGCACGATGAGATCCTGTTGCAGATGTTTGAGATCCTGAGTCAGCTCAGTTAATACGGTTTCGACCGAGCGATCGCCGATACCGTCGGGGTTAGTCAATCGCGTTTCCCTTTGCTCCATAAGTCCTGAGTCCTTCCTCTCTCCTATCAGTTCACTGGCGATCGCCGTCGCAGCGGTGTGATGGCCCCATTGCCCTCAGCTCGCTCTGATCGGCTTGCCCAACATCTTAAACGGTCTGTTGCCTCGATTGAAAGGGAATTTCCACTTCTTCTTGCTCAAATCCCGCCCCTGGACCCCTTCTTCGGACGCTTAGGCACAAAAAAGGCGCGGCTATTGAGTCAAGCCGCGCCGAAGCGATTGAGTTTCGGTTGAATTTAAGGAATGTTTACTAAAACAGGTTGTTATTAAGAGATGGTTAAAACCATAGCTCCACTTTAGTCTAAATTTTTGTAAAAAACTAGCCCAATAACATCGAATTATGTTATGTATCTCATCACGGATTCCTATCTCCGAGCCCATCTCAAGCCCCAAACTTGCTTAAATCCTCACCCTCCCCGAGAATGGCCAGGAAAGTCGCAGAGTTGCTCAAGATGGCGGATAATCATCTGAGGTAAACCGCGATGCAAGCTAATCCGACCCCGAACATAGGCATAGCCACGGCCACGGCCGGCATAACGATTCAAGACTAAGCGCACCAAGGCCTCCCCATCTGGGTTCGAGGCTGTGGGAATCCAAAACTTGAGAGGACATAGACGAGATCCCGTAAAAATAATCGCCCCTCCTTCAACCTGCTTACGGATACCACCTTGAAGATCACAAAACACCGTCACCTCTCGGCCATCCTCGATCGCCTGCAACACCTGTCGATAGTCTAACTGCACTGAAATCGCCCCCGAAGCGGCTCCCTGGCGGCGAAAATCCTCGACAATGGCAGCGCGATAAGCCCACCAAGCCGAGAGACTGCAATAGTTACGAGAAGCCCCATGAGCGTTCACCTGAGGATTCCAAATTTTGCGCTGATGGGCCTGAGCTTCAAATTCAGCCAGAGTAAAGAGCCGATCATAGAGACGCGATCGCCCATACTTCGTAAAATAAGGACTCCAGCCCTGTTTAACAGTAAACAGGTTGTAATGGCTATCTCCGCGATGAACATAGCAAACTAGGCGGCTACAATTGCCCCGATGCCAACGTAAACAGTCTTGGGGGGAATCATCGTTGTCGAACTCCAAATCAACTTGACAGAGATCGCCATTCCCTTGGCTGAAATACTCATGAGCCATATTGTCAGCCGCAATCCCCGCCTCCGTCACCGGCTTAGCCGTTTCCGGTGCCGGATGGAGACTGCTTTCTTCCGTGTCGACACAAATTAGACGAACAAACTCCTCCTGTTCGTCAACTTTGACCTTCAGGGTGTCGCCATCAACCACCTCAGTCACCTGGATATCTCGCAGCCTCGTTCCCACCTCGCTCTCGGTTCCCTCGCTAGTCGATCAAGCGTACAAACTTTTTCTTACCAACCTGTAATACCTTACCGGCTAGGTCCGCCGCTGACTCAAAACTGACATTGACATCAGTAATGCGATCGCCATCTAAACGCACCGCACCCCCCTGAATCTGCCGGCGGCCCTCACCACTACTCTTGCAGAGGCCACTGGCCCCTAAGATGTAAAACAGTTTGGCCCGAAACTCCACCCCTGACAAGGAAAACTCCGGCACCGCGTCAGCACCCGTTGACATATCGCCGCCAACAAGGGACATAGCCGCCTGTTGCGCCTCTTGTGCCGCCGCCTGACCATGATATTGGGCCACAATATCTAAAGCCAAACATTTTTGGCGATCGCGAGGATTCTCAGGAAGTTGAGCCAACGGCTGCTTCGTCAGCAGTTCAAAATACTGGTTAATCTGAGAATCCGCCGTTTTTTCCAACTTGGAATACATCGAGAGGGCATCCTCTTTCAAGCCGACATAGTTATTGAGAGACTTGGACATTTTCTGCACCCCATCCGTGCCAATCAAAATTGGCAGCAGTAGCCCAAACTGCGGTGTTTTACCGAAATGTCGTTGTAAATCGCGACCTACAGCCAGATTAAACTTTTGATCGGTTCCGCCGAGTTCAATATCCGCATCAATCGCCACCGAATCATAGCCCTGCATCAAAGGATAGAGAAACTCATGCAAATAAATCGGATTTCCCGCCTCATAGCGCCAGGAAAACCCCTCTTTGGCTAACATCTGCCCAACAGTCATGGTGGCTAACAACTCCAGGATTTTCGATAAATCCAAGTCACTCAGCCATTGTGAGTTATAGTGAATCTCCAGACGGCCGGGGGTCTCAAAATCTAAAATCGGCCGCAGTTGTTGCAAATAGGTTTCGGCGTTTTCCTTCACCTGTTCAGCGGTGAGTTGACGGCGAACCTCAGATTTTCCCGTGGGATCGCCAATCCGAGCGGTAAAATCGCCAATAATCAGAACCG
>CAZXWM010000298.1:0-5211 GCA_964644215.1 uncultured Phormidium sp. | reverse complement strand
CCTCGGCGATCGGTTTCGACTCCCACCGCCTCTAAATTCAGCTTATTTGTCAGCGGAATCCGCCCCGTGGCTACCAAACAGGCATCGACTTCCAAGACTTCGACGACTTTCTTAGATGTCGCATCTGTCAATTCAATCATCACCGGGGTTCCTGGGGTGACTTTCGTGGCGAAGACGCCGGCGTAGGTTTCCACATCTCGGGCATCCAACAACACCCGTTTGGCGATTTTGGCAATATCGGGATCGAAGGTGGGCATGAGTTTGTCGAGGGCTTCCACCATGGTAATCTCAGCACCGAGGGCGGAATAGACATCGGCGAACTCTAAACCAATGTAGCCACTACCGATAATCGTAATCCAGGGGGGAACCGTCTCTAATTTCAGGGCATCATCACTGGTAAAGACGGTTTTACCATCAATCTCAATCCCTGGGGGAACAAAAGGAACAGAACCGGGGGCGAGAATGATATTCTCAGCACTGTAGGTTTTTTCCCCGTCGGCGGTTTCCACGGCGACTTTTTGCGAGGCGGCGACTTTGCCCCAGCCTTGGATGATATCCACCCCGAGGCGTTTGAGGCTGTTCGTCATGTTGCCGCGAATGGTGTTTACCAGATTATCGGCGTGAGCGGCGATTCCCTGGCGATCGTATTGAACCTCTCCGACATGAACTCCCATCGATCGCAGGTGTTGGGTTTGACGGAGTTCCCGCACCCGCCCTGAGGCGGCCAGGAGGGCTTTCGAGGGAATGCAGCCACGATTGATGCAGGTTCCGCCCATTTCGGCGGCTTCGATGATGGCGGTGTTTAGCCCCTGGGCGACGGCGTGGAGGGCTGCACCATGGCCCCCGACACCGGCACCGATAATAATGAGATCGTAATCAAACCCTTGACTCATAAGTAGTTTCTCTGTGCGTTTAGCCTTCTTATTTTCAACTGTACAGGGGCGATCGGACAACTCTTTGCTGGAGGGGCAGGGGTTGGGAGGGGGGAAAAAAGTTTGTTAGGATCGGCGAGATATGCCGCGATCGCCCGCTGTATTGCCTAGATTAGGTAGCCTAATCTTGTTTGGGTAACGCCGAAACAGCGTTTGCCCCCTTGCCTCTTTCTCGACTTATGGAACATAACACTCCCGATCGCCCGGATGCTGAACCGACATTCCAAGAAACCCTGGAACGGTTACGTCAAGCGATGAACAGCCATCCCCAAGACTCTGAGACATCCAAGGCGAAACCCGTTGAACCCCCTAGTGATATGCCGACGGATTTAGCGATCTGGGAAGATGCGATCGCCGATATTGAACAATTCCTAGAATCCAAAAACCCCAATTCCCCAGATTCCGATTAAGTTGCAGTTTACCCCAGTCGTTGTCGTCTGACTTCAAACGCCAACAGGGCGGCGGCGATCGCCACATTTAGGGATTCGGCGTTGGGGCTGATGGGGATGGTAACGCGCACATCGGCAATTTCGAGGAGTTGAGGCGATAAGCCCGCCCCTTCATTTCCCAGAAGAATTAACGAGGGCTGTTTCCAGTTCACATCCCAATAGGTGAGGGGGCTATCTAAACAGGTTGCCACCACTTGCACCCCCTGTTGCTGATAGGCTTGTACCGTTTCGAGGAGACTCTCACAGGGCATCATTGGCATCTGAAACCAGGTTCCCGCCGAAGCCCGTAAGACTTTGGGGGAGGTGCGATCGACGCTATCTTGGCTTAACCACAAGCCATCGATTTCAGCGGCGACTGCGGTACGGATAAGAGTTCCCAAATTTCCCGGATCTTGCAGACGTTCTAGGGCAAATCCTACTCCCGAGGGCAATAGGTTGGGGGGCGAGGGGGTTTTTTGGGGGGCGGTGGCGATGACGCCATCGGGGTTGACGGTGGTAGCCAGGGCGTTTAATACCTCATCGCTGACGACTTCGCTGCGTTGGGCTTGGAGTTGCGTCAGCAGTTGGGGATGGCGATCGCCCCAGGCGGGGGTGTAACAGAGAACATTGAGGGGATAGTGATGGCGGCTGGCTTCTTCGACGAGGTGGGTTCCTTCGAGGAGGAACTGTTGCTGGAGGCGACGCTGTTTGCTTTGCTGGAGTTTGCGCAGTTGTTTGATGAGGGGGTTTTGCAGGCTAGTGAGCATGATATCAGAGACCAACAGAGATCTACTTCTATCATCCCTGCTGTTGCCAACAGTCTTCGAGCCAATTTTTTAGGATGTCTGGCGCGGTGGTATATTGCCGCGTGACGCTCCAAATTTGCAATAACTGTGTCGCTGTATCCACGGTTACATCGAGGGGCTGATAGGCGCGACAGTGACAGGGAATCCCTAAATCCTTGAGCCGATGGTAGATACACCAGCGGCAACCTCCATGGATCTTGAGTTGGTAGGGGGATGGTGGCATGGGTTTTAATAGTAAAGTGTTTCAATAACGTTTTCGATTATAGAGGCAAGCTTTGCGATCGCAACCGCTCTGATTGACTTCGTTACATTCTGTAATATATCCCAGTGTCACTGTAGCTTTTGCTACGATTTGTCTGCCTGGGACGGTGAGATGTCAAGAATACTCCGTTATTAGGAATGCGGAAGCCATTTCCTTAATTCAAGTATCACTATATCTAGTTGGTTTTTATATTTATTTATCGCTAAATATAACTAAATCAATGGTTTCGAGTTTAGCCCAAAATCATCCCAGTTTCAGGCTATTTCAACTTAGCTGATAATGCTTATCAATAGTATTGAGAATAATTCTCTGACTTAAAATATCTCGCCCAAAAATACCTTGAATTTCCAATTTTTCTGTGTTCTAATCAGGGTATTACCCCCCTCAATGAGTATCACGATTATCGTGACCTCGTTTTGTAATCAGGAGAACATCCCATGGCGATCGCAACCCCAGTTCAAGCTTTCGAGCAAATTGCCGAAAATCCGATTTTACTGCCCAAAACCACAACAGAACCCGTTTGTGAGGGCTTAAACACCCTTTTGGCAACTTTTCAAGCCCTATATTTGCAATATCAAAAACATCACTTTGTTGTTGAAGGGGCAGAATTTTATCAACTGCACAACTTCTTCCAAGAATGCTACGATGACGTTGCCGGTCATGTTCATGATTTAGGAGAACGGCTGAATGGGTTGGGAGGCGTTCCCGCTGCAAGTTTCAGTAAACTGGCAGAACTTTGCGCCTTCGAACCAGAAGCTGACGGTGTTTTTTCCGCCCGACAAATGCTCGAAGCGGATTTGCAAGCCGAACAAGCAGCGATTTCTCTGTTGCGTTCTCAGGCGGCCCAATGTGAAAGTGTTGGCGATCGCGCCACCCGTCATTTGTATGAAGAAATGCTTCTAAAAACCGAGGAACGGGCCTATCACATCGGTCATTTCCTCGCCCCTGATAGCCTAAAAGTTTAATCTAACGATTTGCTAGCCGAACTTCGGCCAGCCTGGCGTTTTCAGCCCTCTGGCTGCTGTCAGGTTCAGGCAATAGATTGGCTGTTAAACAGGCTTGAATTAAGCCCTCGGTTCCATTGGCGAGAAGGATGGGAATACCAAATTCTTGTTCCAACTCTTCGACAGTCACATCGTCAAGGAACCGAGTTTCCCCATGTTTGAGCATCACCGTAGGTAAAATAATCCCATCACCGAGATGATGTCGCCGCTTTTGTAAGCCTCGCCGTACATCAGAACCGGTGAGAACCCCAGTCACACTAATCTCTTGCCCCCAAAACTCGCTATTGAGGCTTACCATCTCCACCGTTAACCCTTCGACGGCGTTGAGTTGTTGTAGAATTTCCCCAAAAGCGGTTCTGACGGCGTTCCCCACTACCCAGGTGAGGTGACGGGGAGACTCAATCTTAGAGGGAAGCTGTTGCTGGGCAATGTCCCGAAATTCATCGAGGAAGAGGCGAATCGAACCGACACCATTATCGATTTGAGGATAGCCTTCGTAGTCAACTCGTTCCGGCATGTCTCGGCCAGCCAAGAGAAACCACTCATCGGCTAACCAAGCAAAGGTTGAACCCAATTGTTCTCGGAATTGGGGTTGTAAGGCGTGAACCTGTTGAATGACGTCCTCGGCGTTGCTGGGGGAGACGGGTATGAGTTCGTCTTCGGCAGGGCGAAATCGGGTTAAGCCAACGGGAACGACGGCGACGGAAGCCACGGCGGGGATGTCGTCGTCATTGACGTTTTTGCCGAATTTTGCTAAATCTTGTAGCGTTCGTTCGAGGTGAATGCCATCGTTAATTCCAGGGCAAACCACCACTTGAGCGTGAATTTGTAAACGCCGTTCTTGGAACCATTGTAACTGTTCTAGGATTTGTCCAGCGCGGGGGTTTTTCAGCAGGCGCGATCGCACCTCGGGTTCAGTGGCGTGAACAGATACATATAATGGAGAGAGTCGCAGTTGTTCGATGCGTTCCCATTCAGCGGGGGGAAGGTTGGTTAGAGTGAGATAGGAACCATAGAGAAAGCTGAGGCGATAATCGTCGTCTTTGAGATAGAGAGTATCCCGCATTCCTGGCGGTTTTTGGTCAATAAAGCAAAAGGGGCAACGATTATTACATTGAATGAGATTATCGAATAAGGCGGAGGAAAACTCTAAACCTAAATCGGAATCGTAGTCTTTCTCGATTTCCACCTCATGCAGTTCGTTGTCGCTGTCGAGAACTTTTAGGCTGAGAATTTCATCGGCACAAAGAAATTGATAGTCGATTAAGTCTCGCGGTGAGATATCGTTAATGGATACCAGGCGATCGCCCGCTTGAAAGCCAATCTCCTCAGCAATGGAACCTGGCAGAACCTTAGTGACGAGGGCAGGTTGAATGGTTGAACGACTCATGAAGGCAAGTATAGGACGTTTTGAATAATTTGAATAAAGAGAGTTCTAAAATGGGAATAGCCCAGATTTCGTAGCGAAACTGGGCAATCCCCGGTTATTAGGCCAGCCTATTATCAGGGAGGGTGGCTGACGGTATTTAACGGATGTGAGAGCAGATGGGCAATCTGCTGCTATTTATTCTAGCGATAAATGAATCTCCAAGGCAAGGGGTTTGAGAAAAATTTTGGGGAGAAGCCGAATACATCTCTTCGATGGCGATCGCGGCCCAAAAAACAAGTCTCCTCCGCTACAATTTTAACATTTCCCATTCCCCAGTCCCTTCCCCCCCCTCTTGCCTCTTGCCGGAAGAGGGCAACCACAAGGGATTGCCCCTACGTCTTCCACTATTG
>CAZXWM010000297.1:0-5249 GCA_964644215.1 uncultured Phormidium sp. | reverse complement strand
GGGGCTTCCCGCCTATAAGCTAACCAAACCCATTGTTTGTTGCCCTTGTGGTCTACAAACGACCAAAGTTCGTCACATTGCACCGTCAACTGCCCTTTTTTTTTGGACTGACAGCGACTTGCCTCTGGGTCTGGGCGGCTTTACAGTTGACATAGTCTTGCAGCCATTGCTCAGACACCTGAACCGCCCGAGCAATTCCAGCCATCGGGATGCGTTCTAGCAAGAGCCGGTCAATTAGTTCGCGAGTCGGGGTGTCGATGACCTTGTTGGTTGGGTTTTTAACAAACTGACGACCACAGTTGCGGCACAGATACCGTTGCTTGCCAGTGTGGATGTGGCCATTTTTGACGGTTCGCGCTTGATTCGCAATCAGGGCAATGAGGCCTGGGGGGGTGGGCGATCGCTTCATGAACATCTTAATAAATCCATCATTACTTCTAGAGTTCTACCGGCTATGATTGGCTGATGCAAACGAATGTGTTGGGGATGGCCCTGTTCGCTGATGGGGGACGATTGGCGACGAAACCCTATGTGGCGTCGGCGAACTATATCCACAAGATGAGTGATTATTGTCAACCCCCACCTGTGGTGCGAGGTGGGGGTTTCCACAAGGAGTTTTTGATGAATTTGATGTTAAGCCATATCAAACGCATTTCCCCAGAGGAACAGGCCCAGATTCAGAGCTTGGCGGAGGACTGGTGGGCCGCTCTGGGGGCATAATGGAGTCGTTCTACTATCACGTCAACCATGGGGTTTGAGTACGATTGGCTGGTTGTGGGAGATAGTGAGGGGGCGGCGCATTCGGCGTCTCTAGCGGCGCGGTGGGGGGCGCGGGTGGCCTGGGTTATCCCTCCGGGAGAGACTTGGAGAAGGCGGGTTTGTAGTGAGTTGGCGATCGCCCAACTTCAGCATTCTTCTTCGACGGTCGATTTGGCGGCCAATTGGCGCTTGGCGGAGGAAATAACGGAGAATTTGGCGATTCTTCGTTCTCCGGCGACTCTGGCGTTGCAAGGGGTTGATGTCCGCATCGGCTCAGTTAATTTCGACTGTCAGCCTCATCTACAGGTGCGGCTGCGGGAGGCGCAGGGGGGGCAAGCACAAGGCGTGGCCCCTACGGTGCGGCTACAGGAGTTGCGATCGCGCCGTTATCTTCTCGCTCCTGCACCTCAAGCGTATCCTCCCCCCATTCAAGGACTCCAGGAGACTCCGTATTACGATTTAGATCATCTCAAACCGCTCCTGAGTGGGAAACTTCCTCAACGTCTGATGATCATTGGCGGTGATCCTCAAGGGGCCGTTTTGGCGCAAACTCTGGCTCGCCTAGGGGTTTCGGTGCAACTTCTGATCGCTGAACCTCTCGGGTTACCTCACGAAGATCCCCAACTCGGACAACTGCTGCAAGCCCATCTGGAGGCGGCGGGGGTGCAAGTTCTCACGGGAACCCCGGTCACGCAAGTTCGCCAGATTGAGGGCCAGATTTGGGTTCTGGGGGGGAGTCAGGCCCTAGAGACTGAGGTTTTGGTCTTGGCGCAGGGGTGGCAGGGAAATTTACAGGGAATAGGAGTTGACAAATTGCCAATTAAATGGTATGAAGAGACAACTGGAACGAGTCCCAACTTAGAGACGGCCCAGAAAGGGATTTACGCCTGTGGTTCGCTGTTGGGGGGGTATTGCGATCGCTCCCTCGAATGCTATGAGGCGGAAGTCGCGACCTACAATGCTCTGGTTTTCCCACGCGATCGCCTCGATTACAGCAGTTTACCCCGGATTATCTCAACTGACCCCCCCATCGCCGCTGTTGGCTTAACCACGCCCCAAGCTCAACGGCGATTTGGGAAGGAGTTGGTGACGCTTTCATTACCCTTGTATCAGGTGGACTCGGTTCAGCGACGGGGAAACCTCTCGGGGTTGGCTACGTTGCTGGTTCGTTCCTCGGGGCAAATTGTCGGCGCTCATAGTCTCGGGGATGAAGCGCCGCGCTGGATTGCGGCGATCGCCGTGCTGATAAAACAGAAATCTCATATCCGCAACCTCGCCACGCTTCCACCTCCAGATCGGGATCTCTTTGATGGCTTCCTCCGACTCTGGCGGCCGGTTTGGCGACAACAGCATCCCCAACTCCATCGTCTGCAACAGGCCTGGTTTGACTGGCGACGTTAGTTATTAATTGACTCAACATGAAAGACCATTTCGCGATCAGCTTCGCTCCTCTCTCTCTAACAGATGCTTATCAACGGGCCGACGACTCGGGCAATGGTGCGATTGTCGTCATGAGTGGCATGGTACGGGATAATACTGAGGGACGAGGGGTGAACTATTTGGAGTATCAAGCCTACGAACCGATGGCGTTAGAGGTGTTTCGTCAGATTGGTGGTCAAATTCACCAACGCTGGCCCAATATCGAGTCTCTGGTGATTCACCATCGTATTGGTAAGCTGACGGTGGGTGAGATTAGTGTCTTGGTTGTGGTGGGTTGTCCTCATCGTGGTGAGGCGTTTGAGGCTTGTCGCTATGCGATCGATACGCTTAAACATAATGCCCCGATTTGGAAAAAGGAACATTGGCAAGATGGGGCCAGTAGTTGGGTTAGCATTGGGGCTTGTGAGGAGAATCATCCCCTAGCGGATGGTTCTCCGTCGCCTAGGCGGGACTAGGACACTATCGTTGAAAATGCTTTGAAGATCAGACGCCGTTGTTTTTGAGAAACTCAATGTCTCAAACGTCGAACCGTTCACCCATTACCGTCTACCAACGCTCCAAATACTGCCAGGCGGAATAGGCTAACGTCATCACGCCGGTCATAATCGCCTCTTCATCAATATCAAACTGAGGATGATGCAGGGCATAATTGCGTTGATTGGCATGACCCACGCCGAGACGAAACATCGTTCCTGGGGCATGATCTAAATACACCGAAAAATCTTCCGCCCCCAACGAAGGTTCCATCAACAATTGCATCCCCGTTTCTCCCCAAGCCTGACGCACTGTGGATTCGACAATCTGAGTTAAGGCCGTGTCATTAAACACCGAGGGAACCAGACGGCGATAGTTCATTTCATATCCAGCCCCGTAGGTTTTGCAGACTCCGGCGACGATGTTCTCAATCCAGTCGGGGAGTTCGCGGTGGGTTTCCGGGTGCAGCGATCGCACTGTTCCCAGAAGTTGCACCGAGTCGGCGATCGCATTAGGGGCTCGTCCTCCCTGAATCTTACCAATGGTCAACACCACGGGCCGCAAGGGATTATGAGTGCGGGAAATAGCCTGCTGCAAGGTGGTAATCACCTGGGCCGCAATCCAAATCGCATCCACCGCCTCATAGGGACGCGCCCCATGGCCCGACTCCCCGGTAATAATCAGTTCCAAGTCATCGGCCGCCGCCGTCAACGCTCCATAACGCACGCCCACAATGGGGCTAGGGATGCTGGGAAACACATGAACCCCGAAAATGGCATCCACCTCGTCCATTGCCCTGTCAGCGACCATCCAATGTGCGCCCTGGGCGATTTCTTCGGCGGGTTGGAAGAGGAAGCGCACGGCCCCTGGCAACTCATCGACGAACCGGGATAAGACCATGGCTGTTCCTAATCCCAGAGTCGTATGGACATCATGGCCGCAAGCGTGCATCACCCCCGGATTGCGGGAGGCGAAGGGTAGGCCGGTGCGTTCAGTGATGGGGAGGGCATCCATATCGGTGCGAATGGCAACGCGGGGCTGTTTTGGGGGTCCGAGTTCGCCAATTACGCCGGTTTTAGCCACTCCTTCCCGGACTTGTACGCCGCAGGAGGAGAGAACTCCGGCTACATAGGCGGCGGTTTGGTACTCATGGCCACTCAGTTCGGGATGGCTGTGGATGTGGCGACGGATTTCAATCAGCCGGGGGGCAATTTCTTGGGCAATCTTCTGGATGCGATCGAGCATCGTGAGGTTGGTCACTCCGAAAGGTCTTCTTTTCTAGTGTCGCTTAGGTGAGAGAACAAGGCGAATATCGAGTTGTTCTCTCTCTTCGTCACTGATCGCTTTCTGAATGAACGGGTCGAGGGATTAAGAATTGGGGGCGATCGCCCGTTCAAAGTCCTCTAGGTCCGAGAGGGTGACGGCTTGAATGAGTAATGTTTTCAGGTAGGTGGCGTCGTCGATGGCGTTGATGCGATCGCGCACTGAACTGGGAACGGGTCCAAACCGAGTGTCCAAGATATCCAGAATATCTTCTCGACCCCTTGTTAACACTCCGGCTGAGACTCCGGCTTCTTGAGCGAAACGCTCCAGGGGGGTAATGTAAGGCATTTTTTCGGCTTCCTCAAAGGCGGCAATTTCAGTGTTAAACGATGACTCCAACTCTTCCGGGAGGGTCATGATCCAGTTCACCAGTCGGAAGAGTTCGAGAATATTTTGACGGCTATAGCCCCGACGATAGAGGCTTTTGGTCACCTCCAGCTTCCATTGTAGTCGTTGGTTGGGCTGCTGTCGGGTGACTTGGGTTTTCAAATGGGCCATCACCATCACCGCAAAGGGGTTCACATCCTCTTGTAGCTGTTCCCACTGGTCTTGATACTGCAAGAGTTTGACGCTGGGAAACTCAAAAGAGATTTTGCTGTCCCAGAGTTCATAGCCGAAGTTCTCAGGGGTCCAGTTGGGTCGCTCATCGGCCAGAATCACTAAGGTGGCCACAGGTAGCTTATAGCGGTCAAAGATGCGATAGTTATAGACGAACACCCGTTGGTTGAAGAGTGCTTCGTATTGACTTTGCACTTCGAGATGGATGAGGACTAGGGCCTCGTGGTTGTCTTTACGCCAAACTTTCACCAGTTTATCGACGAGTCGTTTTCCCAATTCTGCATCTCGGACAATTTGCTGAAACTCTTGGTCGAGAAATTCATACCCTCGTGACCAGTCGATGTCCTCATAGGCTTGGGGAAAGAAAAAGGCCATGAAGTCGGGGAAATAGACTTCTAGGGCTTCTTTCCAGGGGCTGTCATAGTCGTTAGTTTCCGATGGACTCATGGGTTGATCTGATTTTGCACCTGCTCTAATGATAGTCCTAAAGCTTCGGCAATTTGGGCTGGGGTTAGGTGGAAACTGGTGAGTTTGGCGATCGCCTGTCGTTGGTTTTCTGTTAGTTCTGGATCGTCAAGAGGGATATCAGATTTTACTGAGTCAGTTTTAGAAGCTGATGGTTGGGGTTGAGAATCGGGATTTCCATAGAGGTTTAAGTTGCCAATTTTAATCGGATTTCCAATAATCTTTTGTTG
>CAZXWM010000296.1:0-5258 GCA_964644215.1 uncultured Phormidium sp. | reverse complement strand
GGCAATAAAGCCAACTCCACAAGCGTCTCGCTCTTCAACGAGCCACCGTTGTCCCTCCCGAGGCGCACTGGCTGCTCGGTTGGGGTCTGATTGCGGGGGGGTTTGCTGGTTTGCGTTGCGGTTGATGCCCATTCGATCCATGTTCGTTCCTCTACGTGATGGGTATTCTAGCTTTTTTTGTGGGTGGGATAGTTCGAGAGACTAAGCGTCAGAGTTGGGGGTGGAGATCGACTCCCAGGGTCTAGGATGGCCATCCTGAAGATCGTCACAGAGATGATAAGGTCCCACAGTTGCCGGTGGGACAGTGTGAGTCGCGGATGTACGTGGGATTGTACGTGAGACTGGATGTGGGGAGATCTGCATCGGCAACGTTAGGTTACCGCGTCAGCTTTGAGGGACGATTTGCCAGCATCGCCTCGGATCAAGCTGACCATCCCATTCGGGAGAGGGGTTTCAACAAGGACTTGCTTTGAACGTCAATTCGTTGGCAAGGCGGCTTTGGGTTAGGAACAACGCCTTGGATCTCGTTCTGACAACGGCCGATCTCGACTACCTCTTTCGATTTTAAAGCATAAATTCTAGTTGAAAATCCCCCACTCTGGCAACGTGGGTAATGGTTTGTTGACGAATTGGCGATCGCGGCGGGGGGAATGGGGTCTCTTTTGAGTCTGCGTTTGTGGGAAATCATGATAGTATCGTTGTTGAGTAAATTTTTGCCCAAGGTTTGACCTAAGGTTTTGGCCAAGGGGTGAGTCTGGCGGTGGCCGAGTCCAAGGTTGGATTCAACCTTGGCTGAAGGCGGGTGTGTTTCGAGTTCAGGCTAGGGACGTTTTTTTGAAACCTGGATGGGCATTTTTTGTCAATTTTTTGGGAGTTTATAGAGAGTTAATGATGTTGAATAGTGCTATTGTTGCCTATTTTCACTATATCGCTTTTATGTTGGCGATCGCCGCGCTGGTGGTTGAACGAATCAGTCTTCGAGAACGTTTGAGTTTTGAGGAGGCGCAACGAATTGTGATTGCGGATTCTGTGTATGGACTGTCGGCGATTGTGGTTCTTGTCACTGGAATTTGGCGTGTTCTCTATTTTGGGAAAGGGGCAGCTTATTATATGAATAATCCCATTTTTTGGACAAAAATCGGGTTATTTTTGTTTGTGGGAGCGTTATCAATTTATCCGACAATTACCTTTATTCTCTGGATTAAGGAGTTGCGGGAGTCGGCAGCACCGGTGTTGAGTCGAGTCAAGTTTAAGGTTCTCTCCACCCTGGTTAGTGTGGAGATTGTGGGATTTTTGCTAATTCCTCTGTTTGCGAGTTTGATGGCCCGAGGATTTGGGAGTCGCTAGGTCTTAACCCTTGAGGTTCCCTGGATACTGATGAGGAGATAAGTCCCTGACAATCTGGTGTTTATCTTGTGTTTAATTCAGGTTAGAATCGGGGTTATCAATAAGGAGCGATCGCTCGTAGGGCGTGAAGTCTTCGGCTTGTTCAACTTGCTGGGCCAAGAGGTCTGCGGTCGCATCAGCAATGTCCCCAGTTCGTTGCTTCAAACGGGCTTCTAAGATGTCTAATGGGGCTTGACAATGAACGATTTTTAGGGTAGTGTTCGCGGCTTGCGATCGCTGGTGAACCTTATCTCGCCAGCGGCGGCGATCGTATTTAGCATCAAGAATCACTGTCCAGCCTAACTCGGCTAACATAACCCCCAAGTCTGCGAGTTGGCTATAGGTGCGATCGCTCATTTCGGGGCTATAGATCTCCTGAGGACCCCGTTGACTGAGAGGAACACCCGCGAGGTGTTTACGAACTGCATCAGAGCGAATTTGAATCCCGCCTTGGCTTTGGGCAATTTGCCGGCCTTTCGTACTTTTGCCCGATCCCGATAATCCAGACATCATGATGATTTCCCCGGACTTGGGTTGAGTATATGTCCAGGCGAGATGATAGTAGTCTGCGGCGGTTTTAGCGGCGGCTTCTTTCTCCTGGGGGGGGATGGAGTCGTCGTCGAGGAGGAAGGAGGTCACTTTGGCGCGAACATAGGCCTGACGGCTCAGGTAGAGGGGTAAAACGCGCAATCCTTGCCAATCTCCGGTCCATTCGAGGTAGGTGTTGAGAAACGCGTTTCCTAAATCGGCCCGTCCCCTGGCGTGACAGTCCATGACGGTAAAGGCGACATCGTACATGACATCGACGTAGCGGAAAGATTGGTTAAATTCAATGCAGTCAAACAGGAGAATGCGATTGTCCCAAAGTGCGATGTTGCGTAGGTGTAAATCCCCGTGACAGTTGCGAATTTTGCCGTTGGTAATTCGCGCTTGAAACCAGTCGGGATGGTCTTGGAAGATGCGATCGCTATAGGCTTTGGTGTCCTGAAATTGTTGTTCGGTTTGAACTCGTCCAATATAGGCTTGAGTATAGTGATAGTTGTCGTCAATGGCTTCACGAATGGCGGCAATTTCTCCAAACTGAGCAATCTCGTCGCTTGTGGCTGCTTCAGCGTGATAGTCGGCTACCAGTCGCCCCAAGTCTTCCATCTGGGTGTGAGTGAGTTCCCCGCGAT
Source organism: uncultured Phormidium sp. (assembly GCA_964644215.1). Lineage (GTDB taxonomy): Bacteria > Cyanobacteriota > Cyanobacteriia > Cyanobacteriales > Geitlerinemataceae > Sodalinema. Next base: position 2,697 of record CAZXWM010000296.1, on the reverse strand, counting down.
CGAGGAGGTCCACAAAGAGGTTATCTTTGGGAAATTGTCGCATTTTGAGGGCATAGTCAACGGCGTCTCTGTCGCTATTTTCGGTGTTATCTAGGAGGAAGCGATCGCCTTGCTGGATAATCGGTAAGACCGCCAAATAGATGCCTGGCGCACCTCGTTGATTGAGCTGCAATTCCTCTTGACAAAAATGCCGCCGCTTCTCCAGAGTTGAATAGTCAAAGAAGCCCAAATTCACCGATTTTTTTACTTTGTAGACAAACTCTCCCGTTAACAGAACAAACGAGCCATGAGTTTGTTTAAGTTCAATGGGTTGCGTCACCGGATGGGGGTAAAACTCCGGCTGCTGCATCTGTTGAATCAGAGGGGGAAGGGACATGGATAGTGAATAGTGAATAGTGAATAGTGAATAGTTGATAGTTGATAGTTGATAGTGAATGGTGGGCAGCAGACTGCCCACTGTTGGTTATGTTTATTGCCTGTTATGGCTGGAGGAGGGAGCGGGTTTCGCTGGGGTCTAGGCGGGGGCCGAGGCTGGAGACGACGCGGGCGGCGGCTTTAGATGCGAGTTTTCCGGCGTCTGGGAGGCTCATGCCATGGGTGATTCCATAGAGTAAGGCTCCGGCGTACATATCCCCAGCGCCAACGGTGTCGATGGCGTTGACGGGGACGGCATCGAGTTCAATGATAGAGTCTCCGTCGAAAATGAGGGAGCCTTGGGGGCCTCGGGTGATGGCGAATTGTTGGGCGAGGGTTTGAAAATGGGCGATCGCCTGGTTGAGATCGTTGGTTTCGGCCAGTTTAAGGGCTTCGGTTTCGTTGGCAAAGAGGAAGTCGAGGCCGTCGCCAATCATCTCTAATAATCCCGGTTTGAAGAAACTCACCATGTTGGGATCGGAGAGGGAGAGGGAGGTTTTGACGCCGGCGTTTTGGGCTAAGTTGCGAGCCTCGATGGCGGCGGCTTTGCCGGTAGGGGAACTGACGAGATAGCCTTCGATGTAGAGATAGTCGGAGTTAGTGATGGCTTCGGGAACTAACTCTTGGCTAGAAAATTCTGCGGCAATCCCCAGGTGGGTGTTCATGGTGCGATCGGCGTCGGGGGTGACGAACACTAAGCATTTGCCGGTTACGCCGTCGGGGCGATCGCTGGGGTTAATGTTGCTGTCAACGCCACAACGTTGTAAGTCTTGGAGATAAAACAGTCCACTGTCATCATTGGCGACGCGACAGGAGTAGAAACTACGGCCGCCAAACTGACTGACGGCGATCGCCGTGTTAGCCGATGAACCGCCGCAAGCTTTTTTGACTTCGTGGGGAGCGAGTTCACTGACAAGGGTATGATGGCGATCTTCGTCAATGAGAGTCATCACCCCTTTATCGATTCCGAGGTGAGAGAGTTTGGCCTCATCTAACTCAAATTCAAAGTCAACGAGGGCATTACCGAGGGCATAAAGGTTGTATTTAGGCATTATAGGGAACAGGGAACAGGGAATAGGGAATGGGGAACAGGGAATAGGGAATGGGGAACAGGGAACAGGGAATAGGGAACAGGGAACAGGGAATAGTGAATAGTGAATGGGGGGGGTGAGGTTGACATGAAAAAACCAGGGAACACCCCTGGTTTTTGGTTGGCAAATCTGCCGTCGAACCTTGAAAGCAATTTAGCCTTCGCTGGCTTCTTCGAGGGCATCGAGGAGTTTGCTGGCTTCGGATGTTGCACTTTCGTCGTCTTCGGTTTGAGCAACACGAGGTGCTTGAATGGTAACGAGAAGTAAGTCAGTATCCGTGACCGCTCGAACTCCTTCCGGGAAGGTGACTTCACTTAAGTGCATACTACCTCCCATTTCCAGGGCAGAAACATCGATATCAATGGTTTCCGGGATGTTGTCGGGGGCGCATTCAACGGCCACTTCGTTGACTTGGGTTTCCAGGATACCGCCGTCGCGTTCGACACCGACGGGTTCACCGACAAAGTTTAGGGGTAAGTCAACCTGGACTGTGGCCTGAGAAGCAACGGAGAAGAAACTCAGGTGGTAGGGATAACCTCTCCAGGGGTGCATTTGCACTTCCCGCAGCAGGGTTTGTCCGCTCCAGCCTCCATCGGTGACGGTGACTTTAATCAGACTATTGGATACGTTGGGATCTTTGAGAAGTTGTTGCACGGATTTGTCGTCAACAACCAATTCCAGGGAGTTGGTTCCATCATGTCCGTAGAGGACAGCAGGAACGAATCCCTCTCGTCGTAAGGCTTTGGGTTTACTCCCTTCAGGGCGGGATTTACATTCTACAGTCAGTTGCATAGTCGTCTGTTGCGGTTATCTACAAACCTTAATTTTAAGCGGCCAAGCGTTTCATTGTAACACGTGGGAGAGGAAGGCAAGAGGCAAGAGGGGGACTGGGTAGGGGTGTACCGCAAGTGGCGCACCCATTTCCGGCAGGGGCATCTGGGGGGATGCCTTGATATCTAGGTTATTTTTTCACCACTGGATCGCCGTTGGCATCTAGGAGGGCGCGTTTGGGACCGTGGATGGGATCTTCGACGATGATGGTTTGGTGGCGGCCGGCGCCGAGGGAGACGATCGCAATGGGAACTTCCATGAGTTCGGCGAGGAACTTGAGATAGTTCAAGGCTTCTGGGGGCAAGTCGTCGAGGCTGCGACAGTCTTCGGTGTTCGATTGCCAGCCGGGGAGGGTTTCGTA
>CAZXWM010000295.1:0-5268 GCA_964644215.1 uncultured Phormidium sp. | reverse complement strand
GACCGCCAGTTGATGATGCACTTGTTTGGTCGTCATGTGACGTCAACGGTGGCTGAGGAGATTTGGCGACAGCGACATCAGATTTTAGAGGAGGGGCGTTTGCTGGGGCGCAAGGCGACGGCCACGGTCTTGTTTACGGATATTAAGAATTTTAGTACGTTAGCCGAACAGATTGATGCTGAACCTCTGATGTGTTGGCTTAATGAGTATATGGAGGGGATGGCTGAGGTGGTGTTACGTCATGAGGGGGCGATTGATAAGTTTATTGGGGATTCGGTGATGGCGGTGTTTGGGGTGCCGTTGTTACGGGAGGCGGAGACGGAGATTGCGGCTGATGCGATCGCGGCGGTTCGTTGTGCGATGGATATGGGCCATAAGCTTCAGGAGTTGAATCTCGGCTGGCAGGAGAAGGGCCAGCCGATTATTTCGATGCGGGTGGGGATTGCTACGGGATCGCTGGTGGTGGGCAGTTTGGGCAGTTCTCAGCGGGAGGATTATACGATTATTGGGGATAGTGTGAATGTGGCGTCGCGCTTGGAGAGTTTTGATAAGTCGGTGGATGGGGGACTCTGTCGGATTTTGATTAGTGAGTCGACGTATCGCTATGTTCAGGGACAGTTTGCGGTTGAACTGCTTGGGGATGTGTTATTGAAGGGGCGGCAAAAGCCGGCGAAGATTTATCAGGTCTTACTTGAGCCAGGGGTCTTAGATGAGCAATGACCGACCGCCATGGGCTGGCGATCGGTCATTTTTGGGAATACCCCCAGGGGAATTCGAATCCCCGTCGCCTCCGTGAAAGGGAGGTGTCCTAGGCCTCTAGACGATGGGGGCGTATTCGTGGTGTTGTTGAGATTTTTGACTCAACACCTTTAATATCCTAGCCCCCAGTTTTGAGAATGTCAAGGGGTTGCCGGATTTTTTTTGGGCGATCGCGCGATCTAGGATAGTTTTCCCTGCTGGTCAGACAAGACATCTAGGATTTCAGCGACGAGCTGCGGCTTAATCTGCTAAAAACTCATCACTCAAAATATCGGCAACCTTGTAGGGACAGTTGACGGGAAACCGGTTTAACGACAACTGCGTTTCCGCTCGAGCTTGCTTGCGCGCACTTGCATAACACTCGTCTACAACACCAACAAGATAATTCTTTAAACTTGGAGATGACGTTAAGGCCCGATGAATTCGCCGACGGTGTTCGATAATACTGCTTTCCCAACTCCCTGTTCGCCGTTCGGGTTGAAATTGCCATTTCAGGAGATGTAGTAACACGACCACCAAATTGCTTTCGAGGCTTTGGCGTTCCCGCCGTCCCATAGCTTCGATTTCCTCGATTAAGTTGTCCCAATCGACGTCGTTGTAGTGGTGCGATCGCAGTTTTGCTACGGTCGCATCGAGCCACAGGGTATAGTCTTCATCGTAAAGCTGTTGGAGGTCTGAGGTTGATTGAATCATTGTTAGGCGGAGGGCGCACTATCCTGATTATAGCAGCAGGCCTACGGGTCAAGATATAGGATAAAATGGATATCATTAGGGACAAAAAATCGCCAATGCGTTTATACTATTATTTAGGGTGGTGATCGGGGACTGTAACCATGGCGATCGCCGGGCAGGTTAGCAATTCTACATCAACATTATTCAGGAGTTCATTATGGATGAAGTCGTCAGAAAATTAGCGGGTGTTGGCTTACCAGCGGTCGTTCTCTTGATAACCATGGCGACAACAGGGTTGACTGGAGCTGCCGCCATAACGGCTGCTTTGGCAATGTTAGGACCGGGTGGCATGATTGGCGGAATTGTCTTTTTGGGAATTATTGGACTGGCATCAGACGCATTAGCTAAATATGGTTTAGAGTCGATGTTGGTTGAGATTTACAAGACACGCCGGCAAAATGGGGAATCGAGATCCAATCTCCGCAAAGAAATTGCTTGGTTGCCCATTTCGGATGAGCTTAAGTTGGTTTTAAAGGATAAAATTGCTCGCACTTCTCGGTGATATGAGATTGAGCTTCATGATGGTCTAGGATTGCGATCGCCATCTGGCAACTGTTGCATCGAGCCACCGTGTCTATCTTCTCCGTAAAGCTACTGGAGATTTGAGGGCGATCGCGCTATCCTAATGATATGGATAGTGGTAAACGTCATGCTCGAAATTGTACTGAACTGGAAACCCCGACCGGAAATGCTGAACCAGCTTATGCAGATTTCCTTGGAGCAAAATAAATCCTTGGAAGCATTACTCGGAGAAGCGATCGAGCAGTATTTACAAACCTATTGTCCTTCTGCGCCGCCGACAGACACCGATCCGTTGATTGGTTTGTATGAGGGTTCGCCGGAAACAAGCATTCGTGCGGAGGAAATTCTGGAAACTGAGATATCTGAAGAGTCAGGTTTGTCATGGAAAGATTAGATGCGATCGCTGATACGGGGTTTGTGGTTGCATTGCTCAACCGTAGCGATCAAAATCATACAGCGGTAGTAGAGAGTTACCAACAGATGAAGGCGATCGGTTTGCCGCAACCAGCATTGACAGAGATAGCGTATCTAGTCGGACGAGACGCGGGAATTGGAACGGTATTTCGGTTTTTACGCTCAATAGAGGCAAGTCGTTTTTACACGATCGCTATGATGGTGGAAGATTTTGATCGCGTTGCAGATATTTTGGAAATGTATCAAGATTCTCGAATCGATTTTGTAGATGCCTGTGTGATGGCAGTAGCTGAACGATTCGATCTCGAAACAATCTTAACGCTCGATCTGCGAGACTTGAGTTTGTTTCGACCAAAACATTGTCTAGCCTTTCGGTTATTACCGGAGATTTAAGTGTAAACTTTGGCAAGCTCAGTGTGCGATCGCCATCTGGCAACTGTTGCATCGAGCCACCGTGTCTATCTTTTCCGTAAAGCTACTGGAGATTTGAGGGCGATCGCGCTATCTTAATAATATGGATATTGGTAAACATCATGCTCGAAATTGTACTCAATTAGAACTAAACCCCGACAAAAACAATGTTGGGACTCAGTTGGGACTCAGTTGGGACTCAACATAGCCAAAATTTCAATTTTTTTTTAATACATTGAGTTATTTATTTTAGTTATTTGATTTGATAAACATAAGCATCCTCAATCAGCATTCGATTAACCATATTATTAACAATCCGTCTTCCTGAAAAATCCAAATCAAATTGACGCTGCAACTGACGTAGCCCTTCAATCAATTCATATTGAGGGCTAACAGCGACAAGAGACGTCCAATCGATTTTTAATTCTGGCTCCACTTTATGAAATACCGCTAAAATCTCCTCATAAGCTTTCAGCATTCCGTGACTATCGCAGAGAGGTGACGTGAGCATGAGCTGCCAAAACTCTCGTTCTGAATCGTAAATCCAGAGTGCTGATTCTATCGAAAGTCCAGCCTCATTTAGTGCATCGAAGAGACGTTTTCCCTCTTCGATTTCGTAATTTACCAATGTTGCTGTAGCCATTGCAAAACTCCATAATTCGGATTAGTGATTGACTCATAAATATCGAGGGCTTTTTGTCGGCTATGTCTTTCGTATCTACTTTCTTCAGTCCAACGTCGTACGGTTAACCATCTCGCTTCAAAATTGGGATTTTCCTGATGCCGTTTTAAGTCATTTTCTAAATTTGCGACTTTTACCAGTTTGATTAAATCGTGGCTATAACTGTCTAAAACCGTTTTTTTGTCAGGAAAATCATGCTGTTGTGTTTGTCTAGCAATACAAGCCTTTAACGCACATTCAATGATGTAGCCACTGAGGTAGTAAGCCCCTGAGTATTCACCATTATCAAGCAGAACCCTAACTTCACTTATTCGCGTCTCTGCTAATTGTTGCAAATCTTGCCTGTTCAAAAGATGACCGAATTTACCTAACATACCTCCACATTTTACCACTAATTTTAGTGATTTGGCGATTGTTTTATAAAATATTCCGTTTCCAGAGTTATTCAACTAGGGGATGAGAAACCGGGTGTCTTGAAGACACTCGGTTTCTAGGAGTTCAAGACACCCGGTTTCTAGGAGCCGTCCCGAGGACCTATCAGGCGCTTACTTCGCCCCAGCCGGCATCCCTAAAATGTCCTCAATCTTGGGCATATCCTCCAGAGCAATCACGCGACCCTCATCCTCAAAGCCAACCAGCTCATTGAAGTTGAGATAGCGATACAACTCACCCGCAAACGGGTCAATCTTATCCTTCATAATCTCCAGATACTCCTCCTTCGTAGGAATCCGGCCCAATAGCGCACAAACCGCCGCTAACTCCCGCCGCTGCGAAGATTCCATAAATCCCTTCCTCGCGTAATTGCTTCTCATCCATGCGGGTGGGAGGACAAATCCAAAGCCGTACTTTCACCGGGCCAGCACCCTCCAACACCTTGGCCGCCGCCCGGTAATGGCCAATGTTGGTCATACAAGAACCGATGAAGACCTCATCAATCTTGTCATTGCTGCATTCCGACATCAACTTGACATTGTCCGGGTCATTGGGGGCGGCGACAATAGGTTCAGTAATTTCGCTGAGGTTCACTTCTAGGGTGTCCGCATATTCGGCATCCTTATCCGCCGACATTAACTCAGGATTAGCTAACCACTCCTCCATTTTGGCGGCGCGACGCATCAGAGTCCGGGCATCCTGGTAGCCCCGAGCCACCATGTTTTTCAATAGCACCACGTTAGAACGTAGATACTCGGAAATGGTCTCAGTGCCTAACTTAATGGTGCAACCCGAACAAGACCGCTCTGCTGTGGCATCAGTCAATTCAAAGGCTTGCTCAACTTTCAAATCGGGCAATCCTTCCATTTCCATAATCCGCCCGGCGAAGAGGTTTTTCTTGTTCTCTTTACCGACGGTGAGTTTCCCTTCTTGAATGGCAACCCAAGGAATGGCGTTGACGATATCCCGCAGGGTCACACCGGGCTGTAACTCCCCAGTGAAGCGCACTAACACCGATTCGGGCATATCCAAGGGCATGACTCCTAACGCCGCCGCGAAGGCCACCAACCCTGAACCAGCGGGGAAGGAAATCCCCAAGGGAAACCGGGTGTGGGAGTCGCCGCCGGTTCCCACGGTGTCGGGAAGTAGCATCCGGTTGAGCCAGGAATGGATGATGCCATCGCCGGGACGGAGGGAGACGCCGCCTCGGGTGGAGAAGAAGTCGGGCAGGTCTTTGTGGGTGTTGATGTCTACCGGCTTGGGATAGGCGGCGGTGTGGCAGAAGCTCTGCATCACCAGGTCGGCGCTGAAGCCGA
>CAZXWM010000294.1:4109-5310 GCA_964644215.1 uncultured Phormidium sp. | reverse complement strand
GGACTTTTTAGGGCGAGATGTGGATGTGGTGGCCGCTAAGTCGTTGCACCACTACATCAAAGAGCGGGTACTATCGGAAGCTAAGCCCCTGTGAAAGATAGTCGTTTGTACCTCGTTGGTTGAGTCCTTGCGGAAGGTGGCGGCGATCGCTCGTTAGTTGCCTTGAAATGAAACTGAGTTGAGGAATGTCATGATGGATCGTGAACAGTTAAAACGAGAAATTGACTTGATTGATGAGTCCCAGATTGAGATTTTGTCTCGTATTATTTGGGCATTGAAACAGTCAAAAATTGAGGTAGAATCTTGGGGGCGATCAAGTTCAGTTAATCCGTTGAAAGATAGTATCCTGTTTGAGGATGACCTAATTTCGCCTATCGAAACTTCGTGGGATGCTGAACAATGATGGTTTTAGACACCCATGCTTGGATTTGGTGGATCAGCGAGTCTGACAAGCTTTCAAAAAGAGCACAAGAGTCAATTCAAACGTCAAACTTTCTTGGGATTCCTGCTATCAGTTGTTGGGAAGTTGCCATGCTAGTTTCCAAACAAAGACTTGAGTTATCCATGGATGTTCAAGCTTGGATAAATTTAGCACTCCAGCGCCCAAAACTAAAGTTACTGCCATTAACACCTGAAATTTCAGTTCTGTCCACACGTTTGCCTGGCAACTTTCACGGTGATCCAGCAGATCGCTTGATTGTAGCCACCAGTTTAGTGTGCGACGCATCACTAATTTCTAAAGATGAAAAAATCAGAACCTGGCCCTACCTAGACGTAATTTGGTAAATCCTGAAATCGGTGCGTACTAGTTGTTATGATATTACCTCGAATTGATGCCGCTAAAGTAATTGAAGATTGTAAACTTTTAGTTAAATTCGACAATGGAGAGATACGAAAATATGATGTCTCTAGGTTGTTATACAATCCCATGTTTGCTCTCTTGAAAAATCCTGTTTTTTTTAGGGGCTTTCGGGTTGAACCTGGAGGATATGCTCTAGTTTGGAATGAGGATATCGACATTAGTGAATACGAACTGTGGCAGCATGGAACTTCTATCGCTGATGAAGATCGTTCTAGTCATCTTGAGGGTGTTCATTTCGAGGGTTAAGAAGACGGCGCTCCTAAACCATCGAGTCATCTTGGTAAATTCGTCTATTATCAATGCGTTACGGTAGGGTGTGTTGCGGCTCAAACCCATGTA
>CAZXWM010000294.1:0-4099 GCA_964644215.1 uncultured Phormidium sp. | reverse complement strand
CCGCAACGCACCGGCTTGATAATCTGGCAAGGATTCATCATCGATATCTCCCTCCATTTGTGATACACTGCTGATTAATATGTAGTTATTGACTAAATTGTATGGCAAAACTTCATTCACTGATCAACAAAAATTATTCTCACCCCAAATATGGACGCTTGTTACACCATCGTGAATCTCAGAATCCCATTGCTCTGCACTACTCGGTACAACTTAATGATTCAGAGTCTTTAGCATGGGAGCCTGTTCATTCCAATCGTCAACAAGATACAGGAAGATTGGCGATTTGGCGGATTGATTGGAATCATTATCAACCTGCCAAATGGGTGAAGCACTTAGAAAAAGATCGAGTTAAGAAGGCTCTGCATATTTCTGTCGATAAGTTCCATAAACACTGGCGGTATGAGCTATTCCGCTTTAACTGTGAGCATTGGGCACGTCTGGTAACGACTGGAGATTGTCGTTGCTACCAAATCAAGGAGGTTAAGAAACTGAAAAAAATTCCAATTATCGGCGTTATTACTGTTGGTATTGCTGGAGTAGCAACCGGTGCCTGGGAGCATAATGGATATGCTCAGAAGTTAATTCAGAAAGAGTTGGATATTACCTAGGGATACAATCGAGTCATGGCGAGTGAGGGTCTGTTGGTTTTGACGCTTGACAGATTACAGCTTTGCTAGATTTTTGGGTTTTCCATCTCCCCAACCCGTTTCAAACACCATCTAAGAACATTAATGCCGCTGATGTGATTTCTCCCGTTGAGGCGTTGCGGAAGGTGGCGGCGATCGCCCCTTCCACCACTTCATTTTAACTTTCTGAAAAATCAGTCTCCTCAATCAACCGACGGAGAACCGTCCATTCTGGCAACCACTCCCAGACCTCCTCTGTGCTTTTTTCAATTCGAGTTACAACTCTTTCGATGAATACTTCCTCGGGGTGATAGTTATTTGAAGTATCTTCAAATCCAAAATCGCGGAGTGTGTTTCTCATAACGTAGAGTAAATCCTTACCTGCAAAATAATGGAGATAATTTTGAAAACGTGATCCGTCCCGAAATTTAGGAAGTAAAGCCCTGAATTTTTCTTTAACATCTTCTTCGGATACAATTCTGTTGCCCCGATATTCTCTGACAATTTCGGCTATTCTTACTTGGCAGTAATTTCTACCACGTTGGGGTGGAAATAGATGTCCTTCTCGAACTTCATCGCCCCAATAATTTTTGAAGTTTTCGCAAGCCAAAGCAGTTCTTGCTGCGGAATATGTAGCAATGTCTTTTGCTGCTTCGTCCAAAGCATCCTGATACTGATCGCGATCGGGTGCTTTGTTTCCTAAGGCATTTCGGACGACGACCGGATCGATTAAATAGTTTTCAATTTCTTTTCTTTCCCATTCCCAACCGATCCATCTACTATCATATTCAAATCTAAGAGGTTGATTTTTTATTTGCCAGTCTCGACAATCAAAATCATGATCCACCAAACAAGCTAAATTGGGACGTCTGCGACGATCAGCGATAATACTACTGACAAAGCTTGACGTTTTTCCACCGAGAGGGTGAATGACAACACCTCGGGGTAATAACGCACGAATGACTCGAATATCAATACTTTGAGAAGTTCCTTCGCAGTAGAGATTCGTTACAGACATAGTGATCCTCCCGGTAAACGGTAGGTTTCACTTTCTCCAACAACATTACTCACTGAATCAGAGTGAGTGGTAATAATAAATTGGCAGGTCGGTTCAATTTTCATCAGTTGAGAGACAAAATATTGAGCGGCTGGAGGATGTAAGTTCAAGTCTATTTCATCGATCAAGACAACCGAATAGGCAATTTGTTGCCTGACAAATTCATACAACAAAGGAAAAACCGACTGTTCTCCAGCCGACATTTCTTCAACGTCATAGGTTCGATATCCATCATTCAGCAGAAAATAAGTTTCTTCTCTGGTCGGGTCATATTGACTTGGATATTTTTCTAACCCGGCAAATGAGCGGTTGGGAAAAACTTTTTTATAAAGTTTTTCTATCTGAAACAAGTAACTGGTTGAATAATCGCCAATTCCTGATTCTTGATTTCTGTGCCAATCAATCAGGTATTGCCGGAGACGGCCGACTCCGACATCAAAGGATGATTTACTACTACTTTCGTTGAGATTGTCTCTGCTACTGTCTGGGTTAGAATGGGAACCTAAATTTCTGAACTGGTCAAACCAAAAGACACCGGGAAGTTTTGAAAAATAATGTCGGACAGATTGCTCTCTTCTATTGATAAACCATTGAGCATAATATCTTCCTCTAAATTGGGCTTGTTCTGCCGGAGTATCTCCCGCCTTGCAAAAATCACCGTTTAAGAGCAGGCGAACTCTCCGGCTATCTCCGGGTTCGACAAATTCGCGCATCTCTTTGAATTCGTCTGGTTGAGCGTCGTACCATTTTTTTGCCAGTTCAGAAGTTGTTTTTAATTCTTCTTCCTCAAATAAAATTTGCATCTCAATCTTGGGATCTCCCCACCTGAAATAGCGATCAGGCAGAAAACCGATCCAGTTAAAATCTGCGACATCTCGAATCTGACCCGTCGCCAATGCCAAAGGAAGCGCGATCGCCTGTAAGAGTGTCGTTTTACCCGTTCCGTTATCGCCGAGGATCAGATAGCGATCGCTCACCTCATCAAGGATGTTATTCTTGAATGAAATTTCTAGATCTTGAAATCGTTTGAAATTTTGAATTTTAATTGACTCTACTTTCATGTTGTTTATTTTTTATTACTTTGTGCGAGTAGGTTTTTACAAATAAACGCTAAACCTAAAATCCTACATTTTTTATCCCGAGAAATTTACAGCGTTTTGTATTTTACAATTAATTTCGACAACCTACTGATGTTAGATCGGGATCTCTGAGATTACAACCCTTCTCGTGTCACACATTATAACCGGAAGAGTTCGCCTGCGGGATTCCCAAAAGGTTGGGGTTAAAGCTCCACCCTTCTATCAGGAGACCGTCAAAATCATGGGCGCGATCGCCCCTATCAATTCATCGATCCGGCTTTTTCTTCCATATTAGAGGAAATTGATCGGGTGGCGGATCATGTGATTTCTACGGTTGAGGCCTTGCGGAAGCTGGCGGCGATCGCCCGTCAGTGACAGGTCAGAAATCAGGCTAAAATGAAGCAGTCCACAGAACCAAATCGGGAGATTAAGCGCCAATTGGCCAAGGTGGGTTTTGATGTTGTTAGAACTCTTACAAGAAAAGCGAGAACAGGTTTTAGCTGTTGCCGCCAAGCATGGGGCGTCGAATGTGCGGGTGTTTGGCTCAGTGGTGCGGGGAGAAGATACCCCAGAGAGCGATATCGATTTTTTGATTGACTACGACCCGGAACAGGTGACGCCCTGGTTTCCGGGGGGGTTGCTGATGGATTTACAGGACTTGCTGGGGCGAAGGGTGGATATCCTGACGGAACGGGGCATTAGTCCGCTGATTCGAGAACGGGTCTTGGCGGAGGCTAAGCCTCTATGACCACCCATGTCGAAGCGAATTGAGGAGGCAGAGACATGAAGAAGACATTGGCGGCCCAGACACCCCAAAAACCGTAGTAAGATAACAAACGCCCATCAGTAAGCTGAGCCAAACCCCATGCGACTGTCCCAAATGCTCCTCGTCACCCTGCGCGAAGACCCCGCCGAGGCAGAAATCCCCAGCCATAAACTCCTGTTGCGGGCCGGTTACATCCGACGAGTCGCCAGTGGCGTGTACGCTTACCTCCCCCTGATGTGGCGCGTCTTGCAGAAAGTGTCCGCCATTGTTCGCGAGGAGATGAACGCCACCGGCGCCCAGGAATGTCTGCTACCTCAACTGCAACCCTCGGAATTGTGGCAAGAGTCCGGGCGCTGGGAAACCTATACGAAAGCCGAAGGGATTATGTTCGCCCTGACCGATCGCCAAGGCCGGGAAATGGGACTCGGGCCGACTCATGAAGAGGTGATTACCGCGATCGCCCGCGACTGTATCCAATCCTATCGCCAACTTCCCCTCCACCTCTACCAAATTCAAACCAAGTTCCGCGACGAAATTCGCCCCCGCTTCGGCTTGATGCGCGGCCGGG
>CAZXWM010000293.1:3741-5313 GCA_964644215.1 uncultured Phormidium sp. | reverse complement strand
ACCATCAATCTCTCCCCCTGTCCCGTGTTGGTGGTTCCCTAATGGCGGCAATTCAATGGTATCCGGGCCACATCGCCCGGGCTGAACGACAACTCAAGGAACAACTCAACCGCGTCGATGTGGTGTTGGAGGTTCGCGATGCCCGCATTCCCCTGGCCACCCATCATCCGCAGTTGGAGGACTGGTTGGGGGACAAGGCCCGTGTCTTGGTTCTCAATCGTATGGATATGATTTCTCGGGCGGTTCAGGAGGCCTGGGAGACTTGGTTTCGCGATCGCGGCGAGAGTCCCTATTTCACCGATGCCCGTCAGGGAAAAGGGGTCTCTCAGGTGGCCCGGGCCGCCGAAAAAGCCGGTTCTGGGGTCAACGAACGCCGCCGCGCCCGAGGAATGCGCCCTCGCCCCATTCGGGCCGTGGTGATTGGCTTCCCCAATGTGGGCAAATCCGCCCTCATTAACCGCCTCTTGCGTCGTAAGGTGGTCGAAAGTGCCAGACGGGCTGGGGTGACTCGCCAGTTGCGCTGGGTGCGTTTGAGCGATCGCCCTGGTAAATCCGCCAATCTGGAAATCCTCGATGCCCCAGGGATTATTCCTTGGCGCTTGGATAATCAGGAGAATGCCGTCAAACTGGCCATTTGTGAGGATATCGGCGAAGCCTCTTATGATAATCAGCGAGTGGCGGCGATGATGGTGGATTTGATGACTCAGTTACCAGAGTTAGCCGGCCAACAGTCCCCCTGGGAACTGCTGCGCGATCGCTATGGCCTTAATCCCCAAGACATGACTGGGGAGTCCTATCTAACTCAATTAGGGGGCGATCGCCATCAAGGGGATATCGAACGGGCCGCCTGCGAACTCCTCAACGACTTCCGCAAAGGAACCCTCGGCAAAATCCCCCTAGAATTGCCGGTTTGAGCGGCTTCAGACCCTCGGTGTCTGGGCAGACACCAAGGGTCGAGGGTGGCCCTAAGCCTCCCGCTGAGTTAGAATCCGTTTGGCCAGCTTATCGGGGACCGGTTCGAGGCGATCGTACTGCCAGCGATAGGTCCCCACCCCCATGGTGGCCGATCGCAACTCCACAATCAAATCCTGCATTTGAGCCTGTGGGAAATAAGCCGAGATTTTATCCCAACCGGGCCAACCTTCATAGCCCTCATAGCCCAGAATCTGACCGCGATGAGTGCTAATCACCTGTAACACCTTCGAGGTGGACTCACTGGGGCTATAAATTTCCACCGACAAAATCGGTTCGAGGAGCATCGGTTGACATTGAACCATTCCCGTCTGCATCGCCACCCGGGCCGCCTGCTTAAAGGCCTGTTCGGAACTATCCACGCTGTGATAGGACCCATTCGTGAGAGTCACCGCCACATCCACCACCGGAAAGCCTAACGGTCCTTGACTCAAATATTCGCGCACGCCCGTTTCCACCCCGGGGATATATTGCTTGGGAACTGCCCCCCCAACAACGGTTTCCCGAAACCGAAAGCCCTCACCGCGAGGAAGTGGCGCAATATCCAAATAGACATCGCCAAACTGGCGGCTGACGGGCGTTCCGTCCTCGCCGAATTCA
>CAZXWM010000293.1:0-3731 GCA_964644215.1 uncultured Phormidium sp. | reverse complement strand
GTGAACCGACTCAACGGCCTGACGCACGGTTTCTTTATACTGAATTTTGGGGGGTTGTCCTGTCATCGGCAAGTTATACTTACGCCGCAGCCGATCTAGGGCCACCTGAAGATGAATCTCACCCTGGCCCCACAACAGAATTTCATGGGTATCGCCCTGTTGTTCCCAGGTGAGGGCGGGATCTTCTTCAACGAGTTTCGTTAGCGCGCCACTGACTTTTACCTCATCTTGGCGATTCTCCGGGGTAATGGCCAAGCCATACACCGCCGGACGTTGGTCAGCCCGAGGTAACTCCACCGTTCCTTCGGGGCTGAGGGTATCCCCAGTTTGCACCTCATCGAGTCGCCCCAGAGCCACAATTTCGCCAATTTGAGCCGTTTGCACGCTCGTTTGCTCACTCCCCATAAGACGATACACGCCCCCGACGCGGCTTCCGTTGAGGGTCATGCCTTCGGTTAAGGTTCCATTCCAGACTCGCACTAGAGACTGTTTTCCGCCCTGGGCGCTGTAATAGGTTTTTAGGACCTGGGCAATCACCTGATCTGACCCCGCTTTGACGCCGCGCCGTTTGGCCGTTTCACTCGGTTCTGGGGTTTCTTTAGCCAACGCATCGAGAAGATGGCGCACGCCATAATCCTCCGTGGCTACTCCCAGAAAGACGGGAACAATCAGATCCGCGCTCAGTTCCATTTTCATGTCTTTGACAATCTCGGCCTGGGAGGGGTCGATATCTTCTAAGATTTCTTCGAGGAGGCGATCGTCAAAGTCCGCCAGTCCCTCTAACATCTCCTGACGGGCTACCTGTTCCTCGGCTTTTAAGTCATCGGGTAGAGGAATGGGATCGCAGGGGGCGCCAGGATGGAATTGAAAGGCTTGTTCACTGACTAAATCAATAAATCCCGTCACGTTGTCCCCTTTGTAAATGGGGTATTGCTGAGGAATCAGGGGACGAGACGATATCGATCCCAAGGCTTGTAAAATTTCACTAAAGCTAGAACTTGGCCGATCCATCTTGTTAATAAACAAGAGATGGGGAATCTGCCAGTCATCGAGGAGTTTGAAAAGAGGGGCCAGGGTCAAGACTCGGCTCACATCCGGCTCACAGACAATCACCGCTGAACCGACGCCAATCAAAGCGTTGGCGGTTTCTTGGCTGAACTCAATCGAACCCGGACAATCGAGGAGGGTGAATTGAATATCTCCATGCTGAGTGTAGGCGCTTGACACCTCGACACTCATGTTTCGTTGTTGCGCTTCGGGAGTATTGTCCCCAATGGTGGTTCCATCGCCGACGCGGCCTTTACGGGAAATGGCCCCCGTCACTGAGAGGATACTTTCGAGGAGAGTCGTTTTACCACTCAGGTAGGGGCCAACAAGGGCAATATTACGCCAGGCGGAGGATTGGGTCGGGGTCATAGTATCAATTAAAGGAGACCGTGTCATTTGATTATGGAATGGTCTTCCCTCGTAGTCCCCAATTGTTTAGAAAACTTTTAGAAATTCCAGGCTGGTGTGGCGATCGCCGTCTCAGCCTGGATAGCCACGAGGGGTGCGAGGCGATCGCCCCTACGGTATCATGGCGGTTAAAGTTGTCGGCTCAACGGCAAATTCTTAACTATCAACGCCGATGAAGGATTCCCCCAGTTCCGGTCCATGATCATGAGACTGAAAGCGCCGCCGGCCACTGCCGCGATGAGGTTCGACTTCATCTTTTTGTTCAGTTTGAGCTGACAGAAAACCGCGATAGGCGATAGAATCAAATTCAGGAGATTTTGACTGTTGGCTGAAGTTGGCGAAGGAAGACCCTAAGCCCAAAAGCAAAGCGGACAGAACCAAAGAACTACGCATAATCGGAATAAGCTGTTTCAGGTACTTAGTTCCTGTTACAGATTTCCGAATTGGTGATCAGGAGGAAATGCCCTCAAGTCGCAACCAGGGTCCCGAGGGGTTGAAATATCCCCAGCCTGAAAGCTGATGATTGTTGGGGTAGCTTTGTAACTGTCGCTCAACGGTGGGGTGCAGCGTCACCAAGGTCCAGGAGCGATCGCCGATCTCAATTTGATAGTCTTGAGGCCCGAGTCGCTCAACTCGTCCTGACACCATCTGGGCCTGGGGATCTCGACGCATCACAGCGGGTTCAGCGGGATGATACCCCGTTGCCGAATAGTCCTGAGGTTGATTGAGATAATAGCGTTGCCAATGTCGCCAATCGGGGTCATCGAGCAGGGAGTCAAACAGCGGAATCACCGCCGCTGGGGCCTGTTTGTCGCCCAGTAGAGCCTCTTGCAGCCGACGCACGGGTAACTCTCGCGGTTGACAGCGATGCTGTATACAGAGGGCGGCCGCTAATCCAGCCGCTTGTCCGATATTCATCACCAGCGGCTGCAAGCGAGTACAGCCATTGGCCATGTGGGAGACGGAGATGTTTTTCTCACAGGCCAAGAGGCCATCCATCTCCATCGGAATCAGACAGCGGTAGGGAAGGGCAAAGGGGGTTCCTGTCCAGCGGCCTCCCCAGCGCAGGGATTTGGGCTGAACGGGAAATGACCAATTCGGGTAATGATGGTCGTTGGCATAATTGCCGATCGCGATCGCCTCAACTCCCTGTTCTCCGATGGGTAAAGGGGCGACTTGTCCCCCCAACTGGGGTAAAACATCTTGTTCACAGACCGTTGTTAGCCCCAACAGGCGGCGACTTTCGCGGAAATAGGGATGAAGGGCTAAACCTGAGGCGGACTGGGGAAATAGCCCTTCAGCGAAGCCATAGCGTCGGCCGAGTCGCCGTTGCAGGAAGCGGGCAAAACTCTGGGTGTGCCATTGGGCTTCTTGTAAACAGTCGCGTCGGGCTTGAGGGGATTCAATCAGCCGTTGGAGATTCACGCCATAGTCGTTGCCTTTGTGGGGCCAGTTGAGCATGAGGCGATCGCCCGGAAGTCGGCCATAGTTCAGGAAGCGTTCTAAGCCATGGTTCTCCCAAGCCCCGAGAAAGTCTGAGGCTGAATCCCCCGGAGGGGCGGCAATTTCTGGGGCCACCGCTCCCTCGCCATAGTCTTGCAACAGCCCCACCCAGGTCATGGCCTGGACGGGATAGCGGGCTGTATTGGGATTGGGGCCGTCCGGGGCGCTGGGTTCGTTGAACTGCGATCGCCATTCCCAACCCCAGCGATGGGGAATCTCGGCTAAGGCCAACAAGTCCCCCAATTCTGTGCCATCGAGGATGATCTCGGCGCTCACGTCGCAGTCGTCAAAGGCAACGGCGCGAACGCGATTGTTCTCTACGGTTACGGCTTGGGGCGTTTGTCCACAAATCCAATGCAAGTTGGGCAAGGCATCAAGCCAATCTTGGAAAATTTGCGCCCCAATCGCCGGGTTGAAGGTAAAGAAACTCACCCAGCCCCAATCGAGGCCACCGGGTTGACGGCGTTGTAGTTCTCGCAAAAATTGCCCCCAGAGTCCGGTTTGCAAGGCTAACAGTTCGTTGCCATCGGGGGCGCTCACGCCAGCAGCGGTGAGCATTCCCCCCAGCCAAGGAAATTCACTCACCAGCAGGGTGTTTACGCCCTGTCGCGCGGCTTGGATGGCGGCGGCGGTTCCCCCGGTTCCTCCTCCCACAACCAAGATATCTACAGTGTGGCGATCGCGTGTGGGCATAGAAGGGAAGAAGAAGGCAACAGGCAAGAGGCAAGAGGGTAGGGGCGTACCTTTATGGTCGCCCTCTTTCGGCAAGAGGC
>CAZXWM010000292.1:0-5391 GCA_964644215.1 uncultured Phormidium sp. | reverse complement strand
AATTGGCTGGGGATGTGGCGTTTGAGGCGGTGGCCGAGAAGGCGGCCTGGATTACTCCGGTTCCTGGGGGAATTGGCCCGATGACGGTAGCGATGTTGCTTAAGAATACCGTTGAGGCCTATCTGCGTTCCCAGTGAAGCCTCCGGTTCTCTAAGGGTATCGGGCGTAGGGTGAGACGTCCGCCTAGGTGAATCTCTGTGATGCTTTCTAATCCTCACCCCCCGACTAAGCCCTTATTTCTGCAAGCTTCGCCCTCTTCTGGGGACCCCGAAACCCTGCTTCGGGAGGCGTTTGACAAGAAACTCCGGGCTTCGATCGCCCTGGAGGGAACGCTACAACTCCCCTGTCTCCCGGCTCTAGCAGCCCGCTACGAAACTCTGATTGTCGAGTTGTTCAGTCTCCTCGGACAAGCCCCCAGCCCCGAGGAACGCAGCCAACTACAACAACAGTTAACGGAGACCTTAACACAGGGGTTTGAACAGTCTCCTCGACGCTATCTTAACCTCTCCTATCAGTTGGTCAATCCTGAGCAGGGAATTGCCGGGGGAATAGGACTAAACATGAGCCTCACCTCTCCCCCAGAGGCTCAACAGTCCTTTATGTTTGCTAATCAGTCTCGCTTTGGCCGTTACCCTGACGCAAAAGCTATGACTCTGGCGGCCAGCTTGGGGGAGGCGGCTGAGGTGTCGGTGTTGGATATTGGGGCCGGGATTGGCCGTAATAGTTTACCGCTGGCTAAACGAGGTCATCCTGTGGCGGCGGTGGTGACCAATTCCGAGGCGGGGAACCAGTTGCAGCAGATGGCCCGATCGCGTCATCTGTCGGTTCACCTGTTACCGGGGGATTTCCTAGACCATCCTGGGGTGACGGGAGACTATCGCTTGGCGATCGCCCCGGAAGTCCTCCCCCATCTGCGATCGCCCCAAGCCATGGCCCACTTCTTCGGCCAAAGCCGACGGGTGTTAGCCCCCACAGGCCGACTGCTGCTGGGGGCGTTTCTAGCTAAGCCCGGATATTCCCCCAAGGCGGAGGTTCGGGAACTCGCTCAAGCCTGCGGCTGTAACTTTGTCACTCAGCCAGAACTGGAGAATATCCTAGAACAAGTTGGCTTTCGCCTAGAGTCTCAAGAATCGGTGGTGGCCTATGAGTCCCGTCACCTCCCCGCAGCGGCTTGGCTGCCCTCTGAGAGCTTTCTAACCTGGGCCACGGGTCAAGAGTTATTTCCGGGTCTGATTGCCCCTCCTATCGCCTTCTATTGGCTCTGCTGTGTCCGAGAGGATACGCCCTCAAAGATAGACAGGGACTAAGGTTTTGGGGGGCGATCGCCCCCCAAAACACCCCTAGGCTAGAATCGGCTAACAAGCCAAGATTATGGGAAGGTTAGGGTTCTCGAAAAAAACTGGCCCTTGCCAAGAAACCCAGACAATCGCAAACTTAAAGCTGAGAGTTCGGCAGCCCTGGAGGTCTTTCGGTGAAACGAGTTTTAGGCATTATTCTAGGTGGCGGCGCGGGAACGCGCCTCTACCCCCTAACCAAACTCAGAGCAAAACCCGCTGTTCCCTTGGCGGGTAAATATCGGTTGATTGACATCCCTGTCAGCAACTGTATCAATTCTGGGATTGATCAGATCTATATCCTCACCCAGTACAATTCCGCATCCCTGAACCGCCATATCGGGCGGACGTACAATTTTTCGAGCTTTACCGATGGATTCGTGGAAATCCTCGCCGCTCAACAAACGTCCGACAGTCCGGGATGGTTCCAAGGAACGGCGGATGCGGTGCGTCAGTACATCTGGCTCATGGATGAGTTGGATGTGGACGAATATCTGATTCTCTCGGGTGATCACCTCTATCGAATGGACTACAGTCACTTCATAGAGCGTCACCGGGAAACTAATGCGGATATTACCTTATCGGTCCTTCCCATTGATGAAGCACGAGCTTCGGATTTTGGCTTGATGAAAATTGATGACTCGGGACGAGTCATTGATTTCTCGGAAAAACCCAAAGGCGATGCGCTCAAAGCGATGCAGGTCGATACCAGTACCCTGGGCCTAGATCCGGCTCAGGCGAAGCAGAAGCCTTATATCGCCTCGATGGGGATTTATGTCTTCAAACGGGAGGTTCTCAAGAAGCTTCTGACGGAAGCCCCTGATCAAACTGATTTCGGTAAAGAGATCATTCCTGGGGCCGCGATGGACTATAACATCCAGGCCTATCTGTTTGATGGCTATTGGGAAGATATTGGAACGATTCAGGCTTTCTATGAGGCTAATTTGGCCCTGACGCGACAGCCGAAGCCGCCCTTTAGCTTCTATAACGAAGATGCGCCCATTTATACTCGTCCCCGCTATCTCCCGCCGAGTAAGCTCCTCAATTGTCAAATTACGGAGTCTTTGGTGGGTGATGGCTGTATTCTCAAGGAATGTCGCGTCGATCGCTCGGTTCTGGGGGTTCGCAGCCGCATTAGCGCCGGCGCGGTGGTGGAAGATTCCCTGTTGATGGGGTCTGACTACTATCAGTCCTTTGGTGAACGGACAGCCGAAGCCTCGGCTCCCTCGATGGCGTTGGGGATTGGTGAAAATAGCACTGTCCGTCGGGCGATCGTGGACAAAAATGCACGGATTGGCAAAAATGTCAAGATTCTCAATACGGAAAATATTGAGGAAGCCGATCGCGAGGAGTTAGGGTTCTATATCCGCAGTGGAATCGTGGTGGTGCTGAAAAATGCCAGCATTCCCGATAACTTTGTGATCTAGCGGCCCGAGTCTAACCATTGACCCCGATCGCCGCCGCTGCTGTCGGGGATATGGCGCGATCGCCTCCTGGGGCGATCGCGTTATTATCTCAACTTCAGGCTAGATTTGCCAACAAAAATCGGTAACTGTCAAAGAAACCGAACTCGACGGTCGAGAAAAATACATTAAACTTGATGATCAAAGGCAGACTCGACCCTGTGATCCACTGATTTTTTGACAATTCTCATGGCTGCAACGGACTTCAAAGACTACTATTCCATCTTGGGCGTGAGTAAAACGGCCAGCGCGGACGAGATCAAGAAAGCGTTTCGCCGTCTAGCTCGTCAATATCACCCAGATATGAATCCGGGCGATCGCAACGCTGAGGCCCGATTCAAAGAAGTTAGCGAAGCCTACGAGATTCTCTCAGACCCTGACAAGCGCAAACAATACGATCGCTTCGGACAATATTGGAAACAGGCCGGAAACAGTCCCGGAGGCTGGAATGGCGGCGCAGCGCCTCAAGGAGGAGCAACCCCTGGCGGGTTTGACTTTGATTTCAGTCAATATGCTGATTTTGATGAATTTATCGAATCCCTCCTCGGGGGAATGGGGGGACGCACGCGATCGCAATGGTCTTCCTACGGTGGTACATCTCCGAGAAGTTCTAGCCGCAGCAGCGGCTTCAGCGGTGGCTTTGAAGACTTCGCTGGCTACAACCGCCGCAGCACCGGAGTCTCCCTCGATCAAGAAGCCACCCTCAGCCTCTCCCTCGCCGAAGCCTTCCATGGGGTCGAAAAACGTCTCAGTATCAGCGGCCAAAAAGTCTCGGTACGGATTCCCCCCGGCGCGAAACAAGGAAGCCGAGTGCGCGTCAAGGGAAAAGGAAAAAAAGATGGCTATGGTCGCCAAGGGGATCTCTACCTAAATATCGACCTCAAACCCCATCAATTTTTTAACTTTGACGGAGATAATCTCGTCTGTGACGTCCCCATTTCCCCCGATGAAGCGGTCTTAGGGGCCAAGATTGAAGTTCCGACCCCCGATGGAACTGTCACCGTCAGTATCCCCGCTGGGATTCGCTCAGGTCAGATGTTGCGGCTGCGCGGAAAAGGCTGGCGGCGACCCAAAAGTAGCGCTCGCACCGACCAATTAGTGAAAGTCGAAATTACGCCTCCGACGCGCCTGAGTGATGAAGAACGACAACTGTATCAGAAACTGCGAGACTGTCGCCAGGAGAACCCCCGCCAAGCTCTGGACCATCTAGGATTATAGAGGCGACGGGGCCAGACTCGTCCCCTAACGCGCTCAGCCAGAATCCTCCTGATGATATAACTGGCCCAGTGCGTCGGTAAATTGGTCTAAAATGCGGGCTTCAATGGCGTTGGCGGTGTCGGGGTCTGTGTGAGCCAGCAGAGCGCGCACTTTACTGATGAGGGCTTCGGTTTGCTGATCGACGGCGGCGATCGCCGCTTGTAGATGTTGGTTGGCCGCTTCACAGACGGCGGCTTCGACATCTTGATCTAAGCCAATGACGGTCTGATGATCGCTCTTTCCTAGGTCTAGCTGCGATCGCTGGAGTTGCGGGGAGTCGGTGGTCTCAGCCTCTGTGGAATTAAGCATGGTGTTGGGAGGAAGCATGGACCCATCCACGGTCATCTCATCGAGATTCTCGTCCCCCAACTCCTCGGGTTCAAAGGGTTGAATGACACTGGCATAATAGGCCTGTTCCAGGGTGCGACAAAGCCGCTGGGCGATGCTCTGATAGACCTCGACTGGATTGAGACAATGGGCGGAGCCATAGAGACGCAAACGCAGTTCACTGGCGGTTTTGCACAGGTCCAACAATGATTGAGCCAGATGGTCAAACTCTTCGTGGTTGAGGTGATTCCAGTCGGGAAGAGTATAGGCGAATTTGCCGTTGATGGCGGAGTAGAGGAGGGTCTTGGCTTGGCTGAGATTGCCCGATTGGGACAGTTGTAGCCGTAGGTCAAACCAGCGATCGAGGGAGGGATCACTAGGAGTCCCCTGAGTGAAAGGGAGAAAGGCCTCGTCGAAGGCCATGGGAGGCTCTATTTCTGGGTAGAGGGGATCGAGGATGGCGATCGCCCGCAAGGACAGGTTGAAATATAGGGATTTCTTGTTAATCCGAGCCACTACCCGCACTAGGGCCTCTTCGAGTTGTTCCCGTGTGACAAAGGTGGTGCGTAGCTCGTTGAGCAGTAGCCGCCAATCCAACGATTCTAACCGCCGTGAGTCGTTCTCCCAGCGTTGCTGACAGACGCACAGCAGTAATTTTTTCAGGCGATTTGTGTCCGAGTCCCCCGCCAATTGTGCGATCGCTCGGTTCAAGCGTTCCTTCTCTACCATAAACCTTGAGGCAGCACTGTTAGATCACGTGACAGCGTTCCTGGCTTACCCCCCACTGATAACGGCATTGTTTGATGTCTCTGTGTGTTGGCTGTTTCTGTATTTGATGTCTCTGGGTGAACTGTTTCTGTGTTGGCGGTTTCTGTGTTGGATGTCTCTGGGTGAACTGTTTCTGTGTTGGCGGTTTCTGTGTTGGATGTCTCTGGGTTGGCGGTTTCTCTCTAAATTGACATCCTCCCACACTAATTCAAAGAATATAGTGTGGGATTCCCACCATTACT
>CAZXWM010000291.1:0-5415 GCA_964644215.1 uncultured Phormidium sp. | reverse complement strand
CTATTCTCCCGAGCTTCAACCAGCCGAACGGCTGTGGAAGTTAGTAGATGAACCACTGGTCAATCGATGTTTTGATACCATTGAAGACCTGGAAGATGTTCTTGAACAACGTTGTTGTTTTCTTAGTGAACAGATGCAAGAAGAAATTCGCGATTTGACAAATTATCACTGGCTAGAGTACGCCTAAAAATTAAGGCTGTTTCAAAACTGGATTCCGTATTAAAACCGCTGTCTCTGGAGTTCTCAGTCTGATTTTATTCCTAGGACTCACTCCCGGACTCATCGCCGAAGCCGCTCCTAGTAGCGGCTTTCCCAGTCAGGGATTACACCTGGCCAGTCTCCTGCACTTTTCGGGTTCCCGGCCCGATAACCTCGGCGTGAAATCCGGAAAACTCGCCCCTTGTCCGGCTTCACCCAACTGCGTCTCTAGCCAAAGTTCAGACCCCCAACACCAAACCGCTCCCTTCCCCATCTCCGAGAGTCCCAGCCAAGCCATCCAACGCTTGCAAGCAATTTTAGATAACCAAGACAACGCCGAGATCATCACCGCCGAACCAGACTATCTCTATGCCGAATTTACCTCAAACATCATGGGTTTCGTCGATGACGTTGAATTTTGGGCCGATAGCGACAAGAACGTGATTCAGGTTCGCTCAGCCTCACGACTCGGAGAGTCGGATTTAGGCGTGAACCGTCAACGCATCGAGTCGATTCGCGCTAAATTTGCCCCAGAATTGAGTTAAGGTCATAGCTTCCCTTGCGATCGCCCCTTTGGACCCAACTCTCACTGCTATTGGCTCAGCTTGAGCATGAAGGGATCTCCCCCCGGATATCCCTCTACCTAGCCATCGCCAGTAGTGGCTTGCTGCTGCTACTTGGGCAAGGATCTACCCTCTTGTTAAATCGACCCTCTCAAGCGGATTACCGGCCCCTCCGCCAGATTGCCCAACAGCCACCTCAGACCACTCGTTCACCCCTATCCTCTCCCACAACCGTTCTCAACCTGTCGCGGGGCGAACAGAGGTTATTAAGCCAACTTGGCGATCGCCGTTGGGATGGCCGACAATGGTATCTCAGCAAATCTCGGCAACTTCGGGACTATCTCAGTACCGAGGACTGGCAACGACGAGAAACCATCGCCGCCAACCCCTTACGCTATCCCAGCAAAGCCGACTATCTGGCCCTGAAACAGAGCGAATATCGTCGAGTTCTCGCACAAGGTTCTCCAATCCAACGGTTAATCCTGGGAAGTTCCATCGCCCTAGGGATTCCTGATGAGTTTCTCAACCCAGGAGATCTCAACCTCGGCATCCCCGCCGGGTACCTCAAAGATACCCTCGAACAGGTGCAAGCCTTAGACGAGGACAGGCCACCGCAACAAATTATCCTCTTTGGGGCCGCAACCCCAGAACTCCTCAAACAGACTTCAGTATCCGAGATTCAGCAAGATGTCCTCGATGTCCTCGACGCCTTAAGCCGCAACTATCCCCAAGTTCCCATTATCGTCGTCTCCGTCCTACCGCGATCGCGCTCCGCCGACCTGACCCATCCCCATATGGAACGAGTCGATAACAGCAAAGTTCGCCGCCTCAACCGCAACCTGGCTCACTTATTGGCCCAACATCCTCAGATTCGCTTTTTAGACCTCAATCCCTACATCACCGACGACGACGGCTATCTCAAACGAGACTTTTCCACCGATGGCCTTCATGTCAATGCCCTCACAGCCTTGGTTCTAACTAAACTCTTGCCAGTGAGCGATCGCCTCGATGGCACCCTCTAGGAGATCAGCCTTAACAACTAACACCTAGCGGCCAACAGCGAAGCGATCGCGGGACAATTGCGCTTCGATTTGCTCTAAAAACCTCTGCCAGAGATCATAACCGCGAT
The DNA here is from genome assembly GCA_964644215.1 of uncultured Phormidium sp. GTDB lineage: Bacteria > Cyanobacteriota > Cyanobacteriia > Cyanobacteriales > Geitlerinemataceae > Sodalinema. The sequence continues at coordinate 3,525 of CAZXWM010000291.1, read as the reverse complement.
CGCTCAGATGAATCCCATCCGTACTCAACTCGGGCAGCATCCGACCCGACTCATCACTAAAATGGGGGTAAAGATCCAGAAAAATCGCCCCCTGCTGACGAGCAATCTCGGCCAGTTCCCGATTCACCGCTCGGATATCTTGGTTACTCACCGCCTGATGATTGGTTGGCAAAATCGACTGAACCACCACATCAGCCTGAGGATAGCGCGATCGCAGTTGATAGATAATATCCTGATAATTAAACAGAACTTCCTGAACCGAGCGGCCCGCAATCAAATCATTCACCCCCGCCATCACAAAAATCGTATCAGGCCGAGTCCCCTCCAACACCCCAATCCGTTGGCGAATCCGAGCCGTATTGTCGCCACTAATCCCCTGATTGAGCCAAAGGCGATCGCCCATAAAGATCCCCGGCGGTAGCCATTGCGTCAACGAGTCTCCAATCGTCACACAGAGGCGATTCTGGGCCTGTCCCGCCGCCATGGCCTTAGCTTCTTCTCGGAATAAGTCCGTCCACTGATCATAGGAGGGAGTCTGCCGAGCCGTTTCCCAGACCTCTTGGAAACTATGGCGAGGTAAGCGAGTATAGAGTTGGCCCGCATCGAGGGCCGCCAACCGTTGTTGATAGAGTTGACCCGTCGTATTGGGAACCCGATGGGCGATCGCCAACTCCCTCGAAGTTGGCGAGGTTCCCTGGGGTTCAATCTCTGAGATCACCTCCTCCTCACTCAGAAGACGGGGGAGTGAGGGGGGCATCACTTGAGCGAACAGGGGCAATGTCCCCAAAATCAAAGCCAGCGAGAAGGGATTCATAATCGACTTAATCCTGTAGAACACCTTGAGTTTCTGCACCGATGGAGCGAGCGGATCAGGAGACTTTTCCATGGCCCCAGAGCCAGGAGTCCGTCTAGCCTGCCGATTTTAATGAACTTTTCTAAAGTTATTTAACGGTTTCGGGACGAAATCGCCCACACTTCCCTAGAATGTTACCTTAAAGTTCTTCATCAAGAATTTTAGAGAATAGGAGAAATTTCCATGACGATGTCCACCAGCAATCAGATGGTGAAGCCTTATCAGGGCGACCCTCAAATGGGTCATCTGTCCACCCCCATTAGTGACTCGGCCTTCACACGGACCTTCATCGGCAACCTACCCGCCTACCGTCCCGGCCTGTCGCCTCTACTGCGAGGCCTAGAGATTGGCATGGCCCATGGCTACTTCATCGGCGGTCCTTGGATCAAATTCGGAACCCAACGCGGTACCGAGTTCGCTAACCTCAACGGCTTGATTTGTGGCGGAACCCTGTTGCTCATTGCCACCGCCTGTTTAGCCGCCTATGGCTTAGTCAGCTTCCAAGGCAAACAATCCGAAAGCAGTGATTCCCTGCAAAGTTCCGAGGGCTGGAGTCAGTTCACCGCTGGATTTTTCATCGGTGGCATGGGAAGTGCCTTTTTGGCATTTTTCTTGTTAGAAAACTTTGGTGCTGTTGATGCCATTCTTCGCGGATTAGTCAACAACTAATTCTCGCGGTTTGTGCGTTAATTTTTTGGCACAGTTAACCTGAATTTTTTTGAAATTGGAGCCTTATAGACATGACTGGTGATTACGCTGCTTCCTACCTTCCCTGGATTCTGATTCCCGTTGTCTGCTGGCTGATGCCGGTCGTCACCATGGGTCTGCTATTTATTTACATCGAAAAAGACGCTTAGGACTGCCTGAATTTTTCCTGGCCTCTGGTCAATCGTCAAGCCTAAAATTAACAGGATTTAGCTAAGGCAAGGAACAATCAGAATTTAACTCACCGTCCCTAAGACAACGAAAAAGAGAGAGTGACATTCAGGTGTCCTCTCTCTTTTTTGCTGACCTGTTTTGGCTGAACCCCAGGTTAAAAGTGAACCCTAGCTATCGAGCCAATCAGCGTGGAATGACTCACCCCGAGGCTTGTCAGTTCGCTCATAGGTATGCGCCCCGAAGTAGTCCCGTTGAGCCTGAGTGAGATTTTGCGGTAGACGCTCGCGGCGGTAGCTATCGAAATAGTCCAGAGACGCACTAAACGCCGGGATGGGAATCCCTAAGCCATTAGCCGTCATCAGAACTTCGCGCCAAGCACTTTGGCGATCGAGAATCGTCTGCTTAAACTCCGGTGCCAACAGCAAGTTCGGCAACGTGGCATTTTCATCAAAAGCCCGTTTGATTTTGTTCAAGAATCCGGCTTTGATAATACAACCCCCCTTCCAAATCCGAGCAATTTCACCCAGATTGAGATCATAGCCAAATTCCTCAGAGGCTTTACCCAACAGCGCCATCCCTTGAGCGTAAGAACACATCTTCGAGCAGTAGAGCGCATCACGCACCTTATCGATAAACGCCTCCGTGTTGCCATCAAACTTACCCATGGGAGCCGAAAGCTGTTTCGAGGCGGCGCTGCGTTCCTCCTTAATCGAGGAGAGAATGCGGGCATTCACCGCCGCCGCGATCGTGGGAATCGCTACCCCCAACTCCAGAGAACTGACCACCGTCCAACGTCCCGTTCCCTTTTGTCCAGCAGCATCCAAGATTTTATCAATCAAGAAGCCATCCCCTTGATTATCGTGTTTTTTAAAGATGTCCGCCGTGATTTCAATGAGGAACGAATCGAGTTCCTCCGTTTGATTCCACTGCGCAAAGACCTCATGCAGTTGCTCATTGCTCAGGCCTAGGACATTTTTGAGCAAGTCGTAGGCTTCCGCAATCAATTGCATATCGCCATACTCAATGCCGTTATGCACCATTTTCACATAGTGACCCGCGCCCTTGGGACCAATGTAGGTGACGCAAGGGCCGTCATCGACCTGGGCCGCGATTTTGGTGACGATCGCCTCAATCTCATCATAGGCGGCCTTAGTTCCCCCAGGCATGAGGCTAGGACCATGGAGCGCACCTTCTTCGCCACCACTGACCCCCATACCAATAAACCGTAAATCAGCCGCTTCGAGATACTCCACGCGGCGATCAGTATCTTCATACAGAGAGTTGCCACCATCAATAATCATATCCCCCGGTTCCAGGAGCGGCTTGAGTTGTTCAATCACCGCATCAACCGGGCCACCAGCCTTGACCATCAACAGAATACGCCGAGGACGCTCCAGCGCCTCAACAAACTCTTCGACAGAATACGCCGCTTTGATATTTTTACCCTGGGCGCGATTTTCCATAAAAGCTTCGGTGGTGCTAGTAGTGCGGTTATACACCGCCACCGAAAAGCCCTTGCTTTCGACATTGAGGGCCAGATTTTCCCCCATGACCGCCAGTCCAATCACACCAAACTTTTGTAATGCCATATCTCTATTCGTTGCGTTAAGGGTTTGCGGTTGTCTATTTGAGAACCAGTACGGCTCATCTGTTAGGGTAGCTTGATCCCCGAAAGATGGCCTGGAAGAAGACATTAAGACCCATCCGATCGCAAAACTGTGTTGCACCACACCGACAAATCAGCCAAATTAACCAAATCACCAACAGGGGGGCGGGAGAACTGTAGAATAGGT
>CAZXWM010000290.1:2382-5438 GCA_964644215.1 uncultured Phormidium sp. | reverse complement strand
TGACAGGCAAGACCACTGGCACGTTGCCGCGATCGCAACGGCCAACTCCCCGCTAAAATGAGGGGTTTAATCGGCCGCGATCTCCCGAGAAGCGCCCCAGAGCCAGGCACAATGACATAACCCATAGATTTTCTAAGCAATCGTCCCACTAGAGGATCGTTTAAGGTACAGCGATGATAGCAGGATTTGCTCGGCTTACGTGTCCTCATCATGAGGACAGTGTCATGAGGACAGTTAAAATTTCGCCCAGGCACAACTGTGGATTTTCCGACCCATCCTCCAAAATAGGAGTCTCGGACGCGATGTGCAATGATATATAACTTTCCTTTGAATCTGTGGAGGCAGTATGACAGATTGGGGTCAACCCTTTAGCCGCAAGACCCTAAGGCTACCCATAGTCTTATGTGCCGGTTCCCTGACGACCATGGCTGGAGGCGCGATCGCCCCCGTCTTGCCGGATCTCATGCAAGAACTGAACATCGACTTAGCCTGGGGGGGAACCCTAGCCAGCTTTCACTGCCTCACCCTAGCCCTATTCAGTCCCCTCCTCGGTCTCCTCGCCGACAAAATCGGTCCCTCCCGCGTCCTCTTCCCCGCCATGACCTTCTACGGGATTTTCGGCGTTATTGGGGCTTGGATGCCCAACTTTTGGTCCCTACTCCTAGTCCGAGGACTCTTAGGCATCGCCTGTGGCGGTCTCGCCGCCTCCTGTCTAGGAGTCCTCGGACGACTCTACGAAGGAGAAGCCCGAACCCGGATGCTCGGCTTTGCCACCGCCGTTCTCACCCTAACCGGCATTATCTACCCCCTCCTGGGTGGCCTAGTCGGCAATAGCCACTGGCAATATGCCTTTTATCTCAACGGTCTGGCCTTTCCCCTAGCCCTCCTTGGGATCTACGCCTTCGACTCCCAATCCCCAGCCGCAAAATCCAGCCAATCTCAAGGCTTAGGAGGCAAACTCACTCAGGAACTCTCTCGTCTCCCCACCGCCCGACTACTCCTCACCATGGGGTTATCCTCCATCGCCATGTATGCAGTCGTCATTTATGCCCCAATCTACCTCGACCAAGCCCTCGGCCTAACCCCCAAACTCAACGGTTTAGTTTTAGCCGCCCGGGCCATTGGCGCGGCCCTAATTTCCGCATTTGGGGCTAAACCCCTGGCTAAAACCATGGGCTTAAATCGCTCAACCGCTCTCGGTTTCGGCGTGATGGCCGCCACCCTGGCCCCCATTCCTTGGATTACCCACTTAGGGGGAGTGCTGGTCGCCGCCGCCATTTTTGGTTTAGGCTTCGGCCTGGTTTTACCCAACCTCTACAATGCCCTAGCCAACATCTCCCCCTTTGAACTGCGAGCCAGTATTCTCGCCGTGGGGACAGGGATTAGCTTTCTAGGGCAATTTGCCTCTCCCGTTGTACTGGGGGTGGTTTTGAACATTTGGGGCCTAGCCAGTGTCTTCTATGCCGCCTCTATCCTAACCATCGCCGCCGGACTCCTGCTATTTGCCCCGCTTCCCCAACCTGACTCTTAAAGAACATCTAGAACGTCTAGGCCGACAAAATCGCCCCTTGAGTTCGCAAGCGAGCTTGTAACTCCGGCGTCAAGCCGATCGCATGAGCGAACTGAGCCGATTGCACCTGAGTCTCACTCAATTGAGCATCGTTGAGGTTAGCCCATTTCAAATCCGCACCAGTAAAATTCGTATGGTCTAGTTTCGCATCCACCAGACTAGCCCGCATCAAATTACTGCGCGTTAAATTGGCGTAGCTGAGATTGGCGTGACTGAAATCAACGCCCCCAAGATCCGCCGCCGTCAAATCGGCCCCACTGAGATCGGCCCCTTCACAATTGGCACAGGTTAGGTTGGCCCCACTGAGATCGGCCCCGCTGAGATTGGCACAGTACAGGTTAGCACCAATTAAGGTGGCATTATAGAACGTCGCTCCAATCAAATTCACTCGAAAGAGATTCGCCCCAAATAGACGGGCTCGGAAAAAATTGGCTCCACTCAAATCAGCACCGTTGAGATCAGCGCGAAACAGATCCAAATCCCGAAAATTGCGATCGCCGGCAGCATAGCGTTCGAGTAGTCGTTGAGCAGCTTCCATAATCCGTTTGATGTTATAGAGAATTTTCAGAGTCTTTTCCATTGTGACCGAGCGATCGCCGGACTCGCCCAACCTGTCACGTTTCGTTAAACTCCCAGGCCCGAGATCCTCCCCAGGATCAGCAAACCCCCCAGAGTTGCGCGAGAAACTCCAGGGGATCAGCAATTGAGGGCGAATTTAGGAATAGTCTTACACCTGAACCAAGGTCGTAGCCTCTTGCGGCGATTTCTCCACCATCGGCGCACTGAGAGCGTCTTCCAACGCCGCACAGCCAAGCCGTTCCTCTAAAATATCCATCACCTCCCGGCCAAAATCGTTGGGATTGCGTTGCCAGGCTTCGAGACAAACCTCCCCAAAAAAGGAGCCGAGGGGTTCCGGGTTCCACAGCAGTTTCCGAGCCGTCCAGGGCATTAAACTCATAGGATTGTATCCCGGTTTTAAGACCTCTTGCTCAAAGGCGTAGTCTTCCAAGTGGGTGTGGGGTTGTAAGCCAATGAAGAAAATCGCGGGTTCGACTTTCTCGCGCCCAAAAATTCGCTCTAACTCCCGGTGATAAGCGATGGTTTGGCGAATCGTCTCATAGGTCTCGTCAATGACATTAAAGGAATAGTTAACGGAGACCAAATCATTAAACCCAGCCGCTTTGAGATCGCGGCAGTTTTCTAACACGACCCGCAGGTTATAGCCCATCCGCATCTTGCGGACTAACTCCTGAGAACCGCTGGTGATGCCAATTTCAAAGTAATTCATCCCCGTTTTGACCATCAGATCACACAGTTGCGGGGTCAAGTTATCGGCGCGAATATAAGCCGCCCAATGGATATCCTCCATCCCCGAATCCAGAATTTTTTGCAACAGTTCCATGGCATCCTGGATATAGCGACGGGCGGGGATAAATTGAGCGTCGGTGAACCAGAAGTTACGAATGCCGCGATCATAAAGTTGGCG
>CAZXWM010000290.1:0-2372 GCA_964644215.1 uncultured Phormidium sp. | reverse complement strand
TTGGCGCATCTCGGCCACCACTTCATCGGCGGGGTTGATGCGGACTTGTTTGCCCTCAATGACGGTATAAACGCAGTAACAGCAGTTGTGGGGACAGCCGCGTTTGGTTTGAACGCCGAGATAGAAGTCTTGATCGAGAAAGTAATAGTCAAATTGGCTCCAAATGCTGGCAATGTAATCGTAGTTACAGGCCGTTTTTTCGATGGGAGCGGGTTTTTCGTGAATTAAACGCTCTCGGGGTTGAGTTTCGCCGGCGATATAACAGCGTTCGTCTTGGAACTCTTGTCCCCGCAGTAGTTTTTCGAGTAGGGCTTCTCCTTCCCCGACGGAGATAATACTTCCTTTGGGGAGACTGCGGCCAAGTTGCTCGTAAAAGACACTGACGGCCCCTCCTCCGACGACAACGCGGGCCTGGGGATGGTAGCGGCGGGCTCGTTTTAAGCCTTGACGAATCAGTCCCAGGTTACGCCAGAGTTCGCCGTAGTAAGATCCGGCCAGGCGTAATCCCCCTAAAGCGCCTCGTAACTTGACGAGGGGATTGTCGGCATAGTAAAACTCAAAGGCGTTTTGCAGGGGATTGCCACCGCGTCCACCGACGGGAGCGTAGATTTGGATGTCTCGCCAGGAGAAGACGAGTAACTGGGGTTGGAACTCGTCGATACAGCGTTCTAGGGCGCCGTTGAAGTCTAAGGGGGGAATGGCCCCGAGATCGAAGATTCGCTGCTTAATCTCGGGGAAGAGTTTGTGTAGATGATCGGCGAGATACACCACCCCAATGGGGAAGATGGGGTTACAGGGAAGGCGGACATAGAGGACGCGATCGAGGTTGGTCGTCATAAAAACGCTTCATATATCTTTAATTTTCACCATAACATTTGTTTCCCAAGCTTGCTGAGCTTGACCCTCTCAGGGAAGTCGGGAGGCGGGTGAGGGATACCTCGAAAAAAAAAATAAAATTTTGATGCCAATTTCAGACCCCCGATCGCGGGAGTCTAGGTGCGTCAACGGGGTTATCTCGACGGAGGAAGATGCTAGAGAGTTATTTGCGCCGCGATCGCGCCGCAAAATGCCCCGAATTCCCGCCAAAAAACGCCAACCCCCGGTTTAACGGCGTTGGCAACTCAAAATCCGGTGAGGTCTTTTTACGGAGTTGGTATTCGCTTTTACAGCCATCCGGGATCGCCAGGTGTTAGTCTTCAGATATAACAATCGCTTTAGATTTTAACTAGACTAAGACGCTCAAACGTTATGGCTCAAATACTCGATCCCTTACCGAAAGACAGCTCTGACCCGATCCTTTGCTGCTATATCAACACCACCAGCCAGATCCAAATTGCCCGCATTACCAATATTCAAAACTGGTACTTTGAGCGGGTTGTGTTTCCCGGACAGCGGCTCGTCTTTGAGGCGATGCCCCAAGCCCAACTCGAAATCCATACCGGAATGATGGCTAGTGCGATTCTCTCGGACACCATTTCTTGCCAACGCTTGAAAGTCACGACGGAACCGGAAACCGAGGTTGAGGCAGAACCTGAGGCTGACGGTGACAGCGATTCTACCGCAAAAGGGGATCTACAAGATGTAAAGAATCATGAACCCTCACCCCGATCAAGTCCTAGACCGGGAACCGATGATAACAAAGCTCCGGCCCTAGCTTCGGTCGACTAGATGCTGATTCTAGACCGATTGCCATAACAGCGAATACTAGCTTCAGGGGCGATCGCCGCACTCATCCCTTAGGGTTGTGCAGCCGATCGCCCCTGCGATCGCGGTAAAATCGAAGTCAACGCAGCTTCGGGGTTTGTATCGTGGATCTTCCCTCCTTTCTCTGGTTATGGCGCTTCGCGGCCTGGTCCATGGGACTGTCATTAGGGGCCTATGGCTTACTCGCCATCAGTGGCCTCAGTCTTTGGAAGGCTCGCCGTCGCCAACAGCCTCGTCCCGCCTGGATTCCCTTAGTCCATCGAGGACTCGGCATTAGCCTAGTTCTGTTGGTGCTGTTTTTGCTGGCCATTGGTCTGATTGGGACGCTCGGCCATTACGGGAGTCTGGGTCATTCTTGGCATCTACCCGCCGGATTGACGGTTGTCACCTTAGTGTTCACCTCAGCGGTAACGGGTTGGCGGATTCATCCCAAACAGCCTCAAATGCGACGATTACATATTACAAGTAACCTGTTGTTGGCCCTGGGCTTTCTCGCGGTATCCTGGAGTGGCTGGACCGTTGTACAAAAGTATCTGCCCCCCTCACCATGACCTCGTATTCTGAACCCTCACTATTTCGTATCTCCCCTCTAATTCGCATCACGCTATTGGGGTTATCTACCCCCGCGAGAAGACTCACGTTGTAATCTCTGATTCAACGCTGAGATG
>CAZXWM010000289.1:0-5444 GCA_964644215.1 uncultured Phormidium sp. | reverse complement strand
ACCTGATTCATCCTAGGGATAGCTGTGGCGATGATTTGTAATGGTTTATACATTTTTTCGCAAAAATCTCAGAAATATCCCAGAGACGGCCCGGTTTCCAGGATGAGGGCCAACAATTTATGAAAGATTGTTGAGTTTTCTAAACATTGTGCGGTCAGGACGGAATAATACTATAGGAAGCCGGGTCTAGTGGCTCCCAGTGACCTCCCCCTCGACGCTCCTGTTGGGAGGGTGGGGTAAGCTATAGTCCATCGGTCAATATTTATAACGAAGAGCCATTTCGTGCAAGACGCAATTACAACGCTGATTAAAAACTACGATTCCACGGGCCGCTATCTTGATGGTGTGGCGATCGCTCGCCTGAAGTCCTATTTTGAGACGGGAACCGCTCGGGTTCAAGCCGCAGCCCTGATTAACGGTCAAGCGGCGGCGGTGGTTAAAGAGGCGGGTTCAACTCTGTTTAATGACCAGCCTGAACTGATCCGCCCCGGTGGGAGTGCCTACACGACTCGTCGCTATGCGGCCTGTTTGCGGGATATGGACTACTATCTACGCTATGCCACCTATTCTTGGGTGGCCGGTGACACAGATGTTCTCGATGAGCGCGTTTTGACGGGTTTGAGAGAGACCTATAACTCCCTCAACGTCGCGATTGGCCCCACGGTCATCGGTATCGGCATTCTCAAGGAAATTGTCAAAGCCAAAGTCGCCGAAGCCGAAATTGATACCAGCTTCATCGATGAGCCATTTGATCACATGATTCGCGAGTTAGGCGAAAAAGATCTCTAACTCACCTGACACCCTTCACTAGGGGCGTGTCTGCTATACGCCCCTAAGTCTAGGCTCGAGTCCATGGTCACGATCTGCCTCTAAACACGCTGTCTATAGACACAACAAAAGAGACGGTTTTTATTGCTTAAATCCTTTTCGGAAGGGTTTTTAGTATTTTTAAACGTCAGTTCTAAAGTGTCTGAATACTAGCCCATAATGCTTTTAAAGAAATTAATGGTATCCGTGAGACTGGCGATAAAGGTGTCAATCTCGGCATGGGTGTTGTAGAAATAGAGACTGGCTCGGGCCGTTGAGGTTTGTTGCAGCAGTTTGTGCAGGGGTTGGGTGCAGTGATGTCCAGTGCGAATCGCCACTCCTGACTCATCGAGGAGCGTCGAGAGGTCGTTGGCATGGACATCAGCAGACGTGAACGAGGCTAGAGCGGCCCGTCCACTGCCGTCGGACTGGGGTTTTGGCCCGTAGAGAGTTAGGCCGGGGACTGTGGCCAGTTTGTCGTAGAGATAGCGGCAGAGTTCATGTTCGTAGTCGGCGATCGCCTCCATGCCAATGTCCATCAGATAATCGATCGCCGCTCCCAGGGCGATCGCCTCGCCAATAGCCGGAGTTCCCGCTTCAAACTTATGGGGCAATTCGGCACAGGTAAACGAGTGCAGTTCCACATCAGCAATCATCTCCCCACCCCCGAGGAATGGCGGCATGGATTCGAGTAACGCCAATTTGCCATAGAGAAAGCCAATTCCCGTCGGTGCGCACATTTTATGGCCCGAAGCCACCAGCCAGTCACAGTCAATGTCTTGCACATCGATGGGCATATGCGGCACACTCTGACAAGCATCAATGAGAACCTTGGCCCCCTGTCGATGGGCCAGTTCCGTAATCTCCTTAACCGGGTTAATACAGCCGAGAGTATTGGAGACATGAACCACCGCCACCAGTTTCGTCTTCTCCGATAAGAGAGACTGATACTCCTCAAAATCAAACTCCTGAGTCTCAGTAAGTCCGACAAACTTCAATACCGCCCCCGTTTTTTGGGCCACCATTTGCCAAGGAATGAGGTTGCTATGATGTTCCATCACCGACAGAATAATCTCATCTCCCGCCTTCAGGTGATTCACTCCCCAAGAATAGGCCACCAGGTTAATCGCTTCACTGGCATTGCGGGTGAAGACGATTTCATTGCGAGACTCGGCGTTAATGAAAGGAACGATTTTATCCCGAGTGCCTTCATAGTTATCCGTAGCCCTAGCACTAAGGGCATGAACCCCACGGTGGACATTGGAGTTATCCCGACTGTAGTAATGGGACAATGCTTCAATCACCGCCTTCGGCTTCTGAGAGGTGGCGGCATTATCCAGATACACCAGAGGTTTACCGTTGACCTCCTGATGCAGAATTGGGAAGTCAGCGCGGCTGCGATCGGCTAGGGTTTGGGCAGTGGCGAGGGTCATAGGGGGGGAACAGGGAACAGGGAACAGGGAACAGAAACAACGTAGGGGCGTACCCTTGTGGTCGCCCTCTCCGTAGGGGCGTACCCTTGTGGTCACTCTAATAGCTAATGGTTCGACAGGCGACACATTGGGCGATCGCCGTTTGCAGGGATTTGATGGGAATCTCTTGCAGAATCTCAGCGGCGAAGGCATCCACCAACAGATTTTGACTGGTGGTTTTGTCTAAACCGCGACTTTGCAGATAAAACAGCTCATCTGCTTCGAGTTGACTGACGGTCGCGCCGTGGCTGCATTTGACGTTATCGGCCACAATCTCTAACTGGGGTTTGGTGTTGACTCGGGCCTTGGGAGACAGCAACAAATTACGGTTGAGTTGGTTGGCGTTAGTGAGTTGGGCCTTTTTCATGACCACAACCCGACCATCAAATACCGCGTGACCTTTATCCCCCACAATACATTTATGGAGTTGGTTCACGGTGCTGTTGGGATGGTCGTAAATCACCGTACTGTGACTGTCGGAGGTTTGCGCCTTACCAATTAAGGTTAACCCATTAAGGGTGGTTTCCGTTCCCGGCCCGGTTTGATAGACATCCAGGTTATGGCGAGACAGTTGTGACCCCAAATTGAGGGTGTGGCAGGCGTAACGGCTATCTCGCGTTTGGGTGACTGCGGTTTTACCGATATGGAAGGCAGACCCATGATCCCGTTGTAGGCGCACATGGGTTAACTCGGCGTTGTTCTCTAGCCAAATCTCCGTCACGGCATTATTGAAATAGGCCACCCCTTGGGAGTCAGGACAGCCTTCGACGGTGGAGACGAACTCTTCAACTAAGGTGAGATGACTATTGGCCTCAGCCACCACCAGACAGCGAGGCTGGGTGATCATGGCTTGGTCATCGGGAACGGAGACAAACAACAGTTGCAGAGGAACCTCAACTTGAGTTCCGCGACGTAGCCAAATCACGGCGATATCTTGGAAACTAGCCGTGTTCAGGGCTGTGAAGACGTCTTCCTGGCCCGGTTGTTGAGCCAGGTAGTCGGCTAGTCTCGCTTTTTGCTCTGGGGGGAGGTTGGCGAGGTTTCCTGCATAGAGGCCGTCTGGTAAGCCTTGGCGTCGAGAGAGATTGTCGCTGTAGAGTCCATTCACGAACACCAGACGACTCTCGGGGGTTTCAGGAAGTTGATTCACTTCAATTTGACTGGCCTCCAGGCTGACGCTGGGGGCTGGGGCGAAGTTGACTTGAGTCAGTTCCGATAAGTCCGTGAAGCGCCAGGCTTCATCCCGTGTTGTGGGAATCGCCAGTTCGTGGGCGCGGGCCTGGTGGCGATCGCGAATTGGGTTGAGAATCTCGCCATCACTCACCACTGGCTGGCGTAGGTTCACCAACTGCGCCAGGGAGGCGACGTTGGTTTTGGTGTTTTTGGTAATTGTGTTCACACTCATAATTAAATAGCCTATACCCCTACCGCTGCAAATTCGGCGATCGCCCAATCATAGCCCTGTTCTTCGAGTTTCAGGGCTAAGTCTTTGTCCCCACTGGTCAAAATGCGCCCGTCATACATGACATGGACAAAATCAGGAACAATGTAATCAAGCAACCGTTGATAATGCGTAATCATCAGGGTGCAATTGTCCGGTTGCGCCAACTGATTCACACCACCGGCCACCGTTTTCAAGGCATCAATATCCAACCCAGAATCCGTCTCATCGAGAATCGCCAACGTGGGTTCGAGCAACGCCATCTGTAAAATCTCATTGCGTTTTTTCTCCCCACCGGAGAAGCCCTCATTGACGCTGCGAGTCAGGAACTCCGCCCGCATCTTCACAACATCCAGTTTTTCCTCAACTAAATCCTCAAAATCAAAAGTATCGAGTTCTTCCAAACCTTGGGCTTTGCGATGGGAGTTATAGGCCACCCGCAGGAAGTCTAAATTACTAACTCCAGGAATCTCAATCGGATATTGGAACGCCAGGAACACCCCAGCCGTCGCCCGTTCATCGGCTTCGAGGTCGAGGATGTTTTGCCCCTTATAAATCACTTCGCCGCTGGTCACTTCGTAGTCAGGATGTCCGGCGAGAATCTTCGCAAAGGTACTTTTTCCTGAGCCATTGGGTCCCATAATGGCGTGGATTTCACCCGCCTTAATTTCCAAGTTCAGGTCTTTGAGAATTGGGGTTCCCTCAACCGTTGCATTGAGGTTTTTAACTGAAAGAATAACGTCGCTGTTTTCAACAATCATGGTGGTTTAATTCAAAGGTAATGCTTGGGGATTGTTTGTGGTCAGTTTGGGGGATAGATTGGCTTGAAAAGGATATTAGCTGAGAGTTCTAGGGTCTTTCTTCATTCAAGCTATCTAGTTGAGTAAAAACGGCATCAATCACTTCTTGACACTCTTGAGCTTCTTCTTGCAAACTCTCGAAATATTCATGAAGGCTTCTGAGTTTTATCTTGAGGATTCGCTTGCTCTTTTGCTTATGGCCACTTGACAAAGATTTGATTGCCTGAACCTCTTGTTGCACTTGGTCAAGTTGCAACTTCATAGAACCCAGTTTTAACTGTAAGTTCTGTTCAAAATCATCGCCTTTAAAGTATTCTAAATCTGCCAAAAATCAAAGTTCTCCATCTGTATATTTCCAGAAAAAAAGCCCCAAAAAATCTGTGTACTCGGTAACTCGCTGAAGTTCCGCCACCCCAACGAATGACGGAACCCCAAGCCAATTAACCCACAGCGCCTTCGAGTTTCAGACTCAGGAGTTTATCCGCTTCCGCCGCAAACTCCATCGGTAACTCATTGAAGACATCGCGGCAGAAACCACTAATAATCATAGATACCGCATCTTCTTCCGAGATACCCCGTTGGGCAAAATAGAACAACTGGTCTTCGCCAATCTTGGAGGTCGAGGCTTCATGTTCGACCTTAGCCAGATTGTTCTGAACATCGATATAGGGGAAGGTGTTGGCTTCGGCGTTATCCCCAATCAACATCGAGTCACATTGAGAATAATTGCGCGACCCTTCGGCTTTCGGCCCCATCTTCACCAAGCCGCGATAGCTGTTTTTGGACTTCCCAGAGGAAATACCTTTCGAGATAATGGTGCTTTTGGTGTTCTTGCCAATATGCACCATCTTGGTCCCCGTATCGGCTTGCTGATAGTTATTCGTCAACGCCACCGAGTAAAACTCACCGACAGAGTTATCGCCA
>CAZXWM010000288.1:0-5449 GCA_964644215.1 uncultured Phormidium sp. | reverse complement strand
GCGGTCATCAGAGCCAACAATTCCCCCTGACTCAGAGAAATCGACGGTAAACGCCAGGTCAAATCTGTATAATGCCAACCCTGTTTGCGGTTGTTGGCTAGGGGAGCATCATAGCGATCGCGCAAAAAGTTGAGATCCTCTCGCATCTGGCGTTGACTCACCTCACAAGCTCTGGCTAAGTCCCCCTGGGTGTAACGGGACTCCTGGCGCAAGAGTTCATCAATACGCAGGAAACGTTCAAGTTGACGAGACTGAGGCATAACCTAAAAACCAATCATCAGCTTTATAGTAGCCCCCCAACCCGGCAGCCATACTTCCGGGTTGATAAATTTTTTTCTTGTAACGAAGTGAAACGACGCAACTATAAAGTATTGACAGTCTCCCATCTGGTATTAGGATCGAGATAAGACCGTCCTAAAACGTTGGCATCAACCATGAATATTACCCTTGTTTCGAGTCTATTAATCCCCTACTTGCCAGCCCTTCTCAAGAAGGTCAGTGAGTCGGAACTGGTGGGAAGCGTCGGGGAGCTGGGACAAGCGGGTTGGGAACGAGCCTGTAAACTCTGGCAAGCGCTACAACCCAAGCTAGAGAAGGAAATGGCCGCGAAATTGGCGGCGGACGAGTTGGCGAAAAATCCTGACGATGATACTTGGAAAAAACCTTTTGAAGCGAAGTTAGCCGAAATGATTGAGAAGGACCCGCAATTAAAGGAGGCGATCGCCCAAATTTTGGCGGAAGCAGAACAAGAGGCGGGTTCCCCTGGGGTTCAACAAACCATTGGTGAGATGAAGGGGGGACAGGCGATCGGCAATATGAGTAATAGTAAAGCCACCAATGTTGGTGAAGTGGGTAACGTGGGGGGCAACTTTAACGCCTAATGAACGAGTCCATTCGCCAAGAGATTGAAACCGCCCAGGATAGCCAAGTGACCGGCAATATGGTCGGTAGCACGGCGTTGAACATACGGAAAATTCAGGGCGGAAGTTTCCTCATTTCAGGTGATAACAATCAGGTCACGATTTACGGAAGTGTTCTGCAAACTGAGGAAAAGAAGACCACAGCCGCAACCTTCGCCACAACATTCAAGGACAATCCCTATCAAGGACTGCTGGCGTTTCAGGAACGGGATTATGAACGCTTTTTTGGTCGCGATCGCCAAATCGAGGCCCTTTGGACGAAACTGCGGGATCTCTCTCAACAGGATCAGCAACTGCGATTTCTCCCCGTCTATGGCCCCTCCGGCTGTGGGAAATCCTCCCTAGTTCGCGCGGGGTTGATTCCTGAGTTGGTGCGTCGTCCCCTCCCCGTCTGTCACTCGGTGCGGGTTGCAACTCTGATTCCGGGCCATCGTCCCCTAGAAGCTTTAGCCATGGTGTTGGCCAAAGTGGCCACCCATGACCCCACCCCAGTCGCCAAAAGTGAGGAGTTTTTGGCGGTTTTAGAGAAACCCTGTGCGGTGAAACCGGGAATGTTGGGAAATCAACCGGAGTTTTGTGGTTTGCGCAAGATTGCGGCCCTGTTACCCGAAATTCATACCTCGCAGCTGATTGTGTTTGTCGATCAGTTTGAGGAAATCTATTCTCTGTGTGACTCGCAGGGGGAACGAGAGGCGTTTATTAGCAATTTAGTTCAGGCGGCGGGCGATCGCAATCGACAGGTGACGGTGGTGGTGACGTTCCGCAGTGATTTTTTGCGGGAGTTGCAACAGCATCCGCCACTCTATCATCTGTTTTCGGAACAAGGGCTGTTGGTGCGTCCTCTGTTAGTCGAGGAGTTGCGCGAGGCGATCGCCAAACCGGCAGAATTAGCCAGTCATCCCTTAGATGAGGCGGTGATTACCCTGCTTCTGCAACAGATGCAGGGACAAGATCATGCACTTCCCCTGTTGCAGTTTGCTCTAACTCAGATTTGGGAGGGATTGGAAGCTGGTGTTTCCGAAGTGGAGACGTTAACCCGGATTGGTGGGGTAGGAGGTGCGTTAGCGGGGGAGGCCCAACGGCTGTATGAAGGCTTACCTCACGGCGATCGCGCTCTAGCTCGTCGGATGTTCCTAGGATTGGTGCAATTGGGGGAGGGAAGCGAGGACACCCGCCGCCGAGTGCTGACGTCGGAGTTGGTGGCGAGTTCTGAGGAGGGCGATCGGCTTGAGGTGATTATCAATCAGTTTGCGGCGCCGAGGGTGCGGTTTCTCTCGGTATCCCTGAATCAGCAGCAACAGGAAACTCTCGAAGTGGCTCATGAGGCGTTAATTCGTCATTGGAGTCAGTTGCAGGAGTGGATTAAGGAATCTCGCGAAGCGTTACACAAGAAGCGCAAGATTGAGCAATTGGCGCAAGATTGGCAGGAATCGGGTCAGTCTAAGGGGTATTTGCTGCAAGGTCGTCCGTTACGGGATGCGAAGGAGTTTCAGGAGTCCTCGGAGGGGGAAACGAGTCTGTCAACGTTAGCCCAGGAGTTTATTCGCCAGAGTCAATGGAAGCGGAGGGGCGATCGGGCTAAATCGTTAGCCATATTTTTAATTATTCCTTCAATACTATCTTTGATACCGCTCCATTTTTTAATTCTGGCTAGGGCTAAGACGGCGCTTACTAATGGAGAACCTGATTTTGGGAGTCGCTTTTTTATTCAGTATTTGTGGATAATTGGAGAGTCCAAAAATCTTTCCAACATTGATGCTTCTCACGACAACTTTCGAAGAGTCGATTTACCTAAGCTTGAGTTGCCCCTACTAGGAAAACGTTATCTTCGCATCACTGGAAATTCATCCCATCCATCTAAGTTAGAAGAGTCTAATTTTTCAGAGTCTAATTTGAAAGGAGCTTTTCTTGAAAATACAGATATAATTAATGCGGAAATAATGAATGTAAATCTAGAAAATTCGTTTTTAGTTCGAGTTAATTTTGATAATTCAGACTTAAATCACACAAGCTTTAAAAATGCAAGCCTAAGAGACATTTCATTCAAAAATGCCGATCTATCAAATGCAGATTTCTCGGGTTCGAGTTTACGCACTATCAACTTACAAGAAGTACGTTATCCAGAAAATCTTACCTATGATCAACTACAAGCAGCAAAAGTAATATGTGATGTTCAATTTCCACTACATATCAGCATTTCTTCCTCTAGGGATTGCCCAGATTATATAGATTGATTTCTTGGGTTAACTCTAACAAGGCTACTGATGTCAATTTCGTGCCATTTATCTTTCCATGAATAAGTAATTTTATTATCATTACTACTGTGCCAGTCAAGTGTCTTTAAGGATTGGTAAATTCCCGGTTCCACCTCAATACATAATACCCAAGTATCGTTTAAAGTTTCAATTTTATAAAAATCATTAAACGTCAGTTGATGAGCGTCAAAGTTCGGTGAAACTTGTGAGCCATCTGCACTACTAAACTCTCCAAGAGCCTGAGTTGCAGCTTCTGAAATCTTTTTAGAGTCATGAGTAACTGCCTCAATCAAAACTTCCGTCGCTAGTTCACGATATTGATGGATTTTTAACAAACTCTGGGCAGCGAAAACGTGTTTCAATTCTAGATTAGCAGGATTATCCAACTCTTTTAACAACTTTACTAGGGCAAGAATGCCGCGAGTTTTCGGCGATCGCCTGACAAAATTACCCTCAGAAATACTTAGCTCAACGTCTTCAATGTGCCCTCCTTCAATCTTCTCTTGCAGAAGCTCATTAAACTCAACAATAAGCGTTTCCAAATTTTGGCGTAGCTTAGGAAAGTCTGACATTTTAGGTGTCCTCCGAATTGCTGACTGATAAACCTCGTGGTTGCCCTTGTGAGGCGTTGAAAACCGCCTCTGAGTGAGAAAGGCGATCGCCGCCGCCGCGTCCGCTAAACCCGCCCCAGTCGCTAAATCGAACCCCGGCTGAGACCGATAACCCCCAGCATCTGGATGACATCCCCCCGACTGAACATCGCGAGCCGTTTGTTGCAGAATTTCCTTAACCTGAAACGGCGATAACTGCGGAGCCATCTGTCGTATTAAAGCACAAATTCCCGCAATTTGGGGAGCTGCCGCCGAGGTGCCACTAAATGCTGCCCAACCATCATTAGACTCCGTTTCATCTCCGGCGATCGCGCGGTTTTGATCAATGCGACTCCCTGGGGGAACGGGGAGCAGAATATAACTGGCATCGGGCCGTTGTCCGACTAAGCCGCAGACATCGGGAACCCCCCGTTTTGGATACAGGGGACTGTTAAACGCACTGGCATAATTACTGGCTTCTAACTGACCCTTTAAGGGGCCATCCAGGTGTAAATAGACCCCACCGACCGCCAAAACATTAGGATGTTGAGCGGGAAAGCCCCAGTGACCATTCCCGGCGGCAAAAATAACAATAATCCCTTTATGAATGGCATCGACAACAGTGGCGGCCAGAAGCTGATTATAGGCAGAGATGGGAGGATAGCGGATATCCGATCCCCAACTACAAGAAATAATATCAGGACGGAGATGGGCGGCGGTGCGAAAGGCGGCAATGGAGTTGACATTGCGGAATTTGCCATCGATCGCCACATCGGCTTTGACGATAGTTAAGCGAGTTTGGGGGGCGATCGCCAACAGATTCGCCGACTCCCCCGTTCCATGGCCATGATGATCGAGATCACGAGTCTCAGAACCGGGGGCTAACTGCACCTTGACGTGATAGTTATGTTGAGCAAAATAGGGATGTCGGTACCATCCCGTATCCACCATCACCACATCGGTTCCTTGACCGCAGATGCCTTGCTCATGGAGAGATTGGGCGTTTAAGGCTTGGGCGAGACCTTCGGGAACTTGGAGATAGGTTTGACGGACGCTGGGAGGGGTTGACGAGGGAGAAGGATATCCCAGGTAGTACACCGGTTCATTAATGGCGATCCCATCGAGGAACTCAGCTAAGGAGCTGTTTTCCGTGTCGATTTTGCCAAATTGTTGGCTGTCCGCCGCATCGATAAAACTGGCGGTGGTTTCTCTGGCTTGTTCTTTAATGACGGGACGCTCGACGGAACGAAGTTGGGTGTGAAAGACTCGTTCGTAGGTGTCTGCTGGGGCGACGATACTGATAGAAAGATTGCCGACTTGTAGCACTTCAAAGCCGGCCGCGGCGAGGCGATCGCAGGCTTGATCCAGGGTGCGGCGATCGCCATAAAACTGGGCGATCGCCTCAGGTGTCAGGGGAGTGGCTTCGGACAACAGGGACGTTCGGGCGGGCGATCGCACGATGGCTTCTGCATAGAGTTTAGACGGGAGCGATCGCGTCATCCTAACCTCTCCTGCATGAGAATGTTGTAGCCGGCTGGTGAACCATCTACCTCGGTTATATCATTGTTTCGGGGCGATAGGCAAAAAAACCGTAACACCCCGAAAGACGTTACGGCCACTGATCCAAAAATCAAACTAAAACTACGACAACCGCGCCTTAATCTGAGCGTGACGTTCAACTCCT